>QJWF01000148.1 GCA_003235435.1 Nitrosomonadales bacterium | reverse complement strand
TAGGGATCGTAGTTACTCTCCGTGCAAGAAGCGGGAATGGAAGAGAAGCAGGTATTAGTCCAATCGGCTTATGCACCCATACCAAAGTAGGATAGGCATTGATGCAAGACTTTGCTAAGTTGAACATCAACAGAAAAATTACATAGGGATTATATTACGTCAAAATTCACCTCATTATTAATACTTTCTATGCAGCATTCATTCTGTTGGGCGCTATCGAAAAACCTTAGGCAAATGCAACGTATAACGTCGCCAATCTCGGCACTCTGGGCGAGTCCTAACAGATAGGCCTTTGCCAATATCATGTCCGTTATACGGTAGGAGATACGTCATGCATCAGTTCAAATGCCTTAATTGGAAGTCGGCCACAACCCATCTTATGGTTGTTGGTCGGACACGATTCCAATGTCTTTTTGGCATTGTGATCGGCACCTTTGTTATGTTGACTTTGTGTGGATCCGTGGCAAGGGCGGAGGTGTCCGAAAAGTGGGTTAAATTTTATGATGCGGGAGCTACTGACTCTGGCAAGGCCGTTGTCGTTGACTCGGCGGGCAATGCATATGTAACAGGATACAGTTGGTCAGGAAGCAATTCTGACTTTGTAACGATCAAGTATGACGCTGCGGGCACACTTCTATGGGTCAAACGCTATAACGGTCCAGACAATTCTAATGATGTACCTGAAGCCATAGCGATCGATTCGGCCGGTAACGTGTACGTCACTGGAGCGAGCTATTCCGCCACATATCTTGATTTCGCAACAATAAAATATGATCCAGCTGGCAACCAATTGTGGGAAGCGCGTTATCACTCTCCTACGGGTGATAACAGGCCAAAGGCACTGGTAGTTGACACGGTCGGTAACGTGTACGTCACTGGTGAGAGTTTTTCCGGCACCAATGTTGATTATGCAACCGTCAAATACAGTGCTGCAGGCTTACAGCAATGGGCTGTACGATTCAACGGTTCGGGTAATGGTCACGACCGACCCGTCGCCGTGGGTGTGGATGCAGCGGGAAATGTATATGTCACTGGAAGCGTCTGGCAGGGTTTCACCAATGATTATGATTACATGACCATCAAATACAGTGCCAGTGGTGTGCAACAGTGGGGCTTACTCCGAATACGCAACTATTAAGTACAGTACCGACGCTCAACTGCAATGGCTTGCCACCTATCGTCCTGCGAATGCCTTTGCGGTTCCATTCGCTCCGGCGTTGGATGCTGCTGGATATGTCTATCTAACTGGTAATGTCGGGAACATATCCGGATCGATGGCAACGGATTTAAACGTCGACTTCTTGACGGTCAAATACAACGCAGGAGGAGTTCGTCAGTGGGCCGTGACCTATGACGGCCCGCCTGGCGGCGATGATTACGCCCGTGACGTCGCACTAGATTCGGGCGGCAACGTATACGTCACTGGCCCGAGCCAACGGGTCAACGTAGTCTTTCAACAAGACTATGCATACGCGACAATCAAATACGATGCCAGCGGCGTCCAACAGTGGGCGGTGCGTTTTGACGATTTAGGTAGTAACAACCATTGGGCGACAGGGGATGAAGGACTGGCAGTACACTTCGCCGTCGCGGGGGGGGTCTACATCACGGGGACGCGCTTGCCACCGGAGGTTCCCGGAAGCCCTGCTTCACAGAACTATGACATCGTTACGATCAAGTACCAGGAAGAGCAACTCATAGGGGAAGTCTTTCGGTGGCAAGACAGATTCGAAATCATGAAAATAATATGTTTCGACGTGCCACAACGTTGGCCCTCTCGTGGTGACTTACCAATCCCATTCATCGGACCCAGTTGCCCTCCACCACCGGGATGTATCAGGTGTTCTTTCTCAGCAAATTGGAATCCTGGTGAAATGCCTTCTTATCTGAGCGAGATTTATCGTACCTTACACGTGTCAGTGGGGCCAACGGTTGGAATCCATTTCCCGAAGGGTGCGCAGGAACGTCTGGCTGCAGACTTCAAGAAGGCGCGCTTGGGCCTTGCTTTCGATGCGTCCCTGAAATCTGCGGTACTACAGTCCCTAGGTAGACCGTTGGATGACAAAAGATTACCACCCGAAGGGGCAGGCAAAGTGCTAGAGGCTGTAAATGCACTTGATCTCGATTGGCGAGCCCCCAAGAATCTTGCTGCAAAGGTCAAAAAGGGCCGCTATAGCTCGGTGGATATTAGAGGTGTGGCGAAACTCAAGATGCGAAATGTGACGAAGGCAGGTACTGTAAAACTGCGAATTGGGAACGGCTTGCCGGCTATGGTTGCGGGGTACGAGCCGGGGTGGCCACTTGCTACTTTTGACTTTGCATTCTCTGGCGAGATTGGTGCGAGTGGATATTTTGATGTCATTGTATATATGGGCGGCATCAGTTTTGAAGAACCACTTTCGGCCGTAAGAGTCCTGCAATGGAATGGGAAGTCATATGAGGACATTACGAGCCACGTAGATGAGAAACGGTTGACAGTTAGCGGTCGTACCAGCAAGTTGTTGCCTATCGTGCTCATGACACGGGCTACCGGATTCAATACATCACTGACTAACAAACCATGATGCTGATGATTGAAAATCCGGTCAGTGACTAAAGAACCTGACGTCCAAGCCAGGTTTATGTTCAATCCTGTACAAGGGCTTGTTTTCTCCTTTTACTCTAGGACGGCGACAAGGGAAGTTCTCCTATGTGTCGAAAGCAATAGGCTGTGAAGTGCTATTTTATGGTGTGTGAGTGATGGACATTTTCTAGGGTCCAATTTCACAGTTCAAGAATGTATAATCGAAATGCTTGAAAATCGCTGCACGTATACTCGACTTTTATCTATATACGTAATTAATCGTATGGGCGGTGACAAGGATGATTGAGCATGGGACAAACGAGTGAATCAAAGTGCTTGCTCAAGCTTCAGATACCATAGGGCACATGATTGTTTTTTGTGAACACTGCCAGTTTTTGGCTGATTCATACCATAATGCCGCCTTGTTTTAATCCGGCGAAAATTCGCAATAAATACCTTGACCTATAAGCAGATTTCGCTATAATGCGCGCCCTTGTGAGGTTGCCTGTACAACCATAACCAAAGGGCAGTCCACTTACCTTGCTCCACCGCACCGCAAGCGGGGGGCTTTAACCACAAGGAGAAGCAATGCGACATTACGAAATCGTGTTTATCGTGCATCCCGATCAGAGCGAGCAGGTGCCCGCGATGGTCGAGCGTTATCGCACGCTGGTCACCGGCAACGGCGGCCATATCCACCGTCTGGAAGATTGGGGCCGCCGCCAGTTGGCCTACCCGATACAAAAGATCCACAAGGCACACTATGTGCTGATGAACATCGAATGCAACCAGACTACGCTCGACGAACTGGAACACGCGTTCCGCTTCAATGATGCGGTGTTGCGCCACCTTACCGTCAAGACCAAAGCTGCAGTCACCGAACCGTCTGCGATGATGAAGGAAGAAAAATCCCGCTCCATGCCGACTGACAGCGCACCCGAGGTTGCAGCGCCGGCTGATGCAGGCGCAGCCGCGGCGTGATGATTGCCGATTGCCGATTGCAGTTGCAGCCGGCAACCGGATTACGTATCAACGACATACTTGGAATAAGGAAACATCATGGCTCGTACAGCAGACAAAAAGAAAGATGACAAGAACAAGCGTTCTTCACGCAACAATCTGTTCAAACGGCGCAAGTTCTGCCGTTTCACGGTTGAGAAGATCGCAGAAGTGGATTACAAGGATATCAACATCCTGAAGGACTTCATTTCCGAAAACGGCAAACTGATCCCGGCACGCATCACCGGCACCAAGACACGCTATCAGCGCCAACTCAGCACCGCTGTGAAGCGTGCGCGCTTCCTGGCATTGATGCCTTACACTGATTTGCACTAAGGAGGCCGGTCATGCAGGTTATATTGATGGAAAAGGTGACCAACGTCGGCCAACTGGGCGATATAGTCAAGGTGAAGAACGGCTTTGCGCGTAATTTTCTGATTCCGCAAGGCAAGGCAAAACGCGCGACAGATGCTAACAAGGCCGAGTTCGAGGTGCGCCGTGCGGAGCTTGAGGCGGCCGACAAGGCCAAGCTTGCCGAGGCGCAGTCGATCGGAGAAAAGCTGGCAGGACTTACTTTGCAGATCGTTCAAAAAGCCGGTGTGGACGGTAAATTGTTCGGCTCTGTCACCAATGCCGACATCGTTACCGCGTTGGCAGCACAAGGATTTGACATTGAAAAATCGCAGATCCGCATGCCTGAAGGCCACCTCAAGCAGATCGGCGATCACCATGTCGGTGTAGGGCTGCATACCGATGTGGTTGTCGACATCACCATTTCAGTGCTTGGCGAACAATAATTCATTCTGCTTCAAGGCTGTAACTAAAAGGACTGGCAACAGTCCTTTTTGTTTTTATGCTTTTGCCCGATAGCAGGGTAAAATACCTTACGCATAATAATCCTGGCGAATGAATTCCATGCAAATCCTTTCCAACGCCGATACGCAGATCGACCAGATCAAACTGCCTCCCCATTCCGTCGAGGCGGAGCAGTCTGTGCTGGGCGGCCTGTTGCTCGAGGCCAGCGCGCTGGACAGGGTCGCCGACCTGATCACCGAGGAGGATTTCTACCGTCACGAGCATCGCCTGATCTTCCGTCAGATCGTGCGCCTGAGCGAGTTGGCGAAGCCGGTGGACGTGATCACCGTGGCCGAGGCGCTGGAGATCGCCGGAGAACTGGAAAAGGCGGGTGGACTGCCTTATCTGGGCACACTGGCCCAGAATGTTCCGTCGGCGGCCAACATACGCCGTTATGGCGAGATCGTGCGCGAGCGGTCCATCATGCGCAAGTTGGTCGAAGTCGGTTCCGATATCGCCAGCAGTGCCTACAATCCTTCCGGGCGCGATGCAGCACAATTGCTCGACGAGGCAGAGAGCAAAGTATTCGAGATCGCCGAGGCGGGCTCGCACGGCAAGCAGGGTTTCGTGCCGATGCCGCCTCTGCTGACCCAGGTGGTGGAACGCATCGAGACACTGTATGCGCGCGACAATCCCAGCGATGTCACCGGAATCGCGACTGGTTTTACCGACATCGACCGGATGACATCGGGCCTGCAGCCGGGTGAACTGGTCATCGTGGCCGGCCGCCCGAGCATGGGAAAGACTGCCTTCTCCATCAACATTGCAGAGAACGTGGCCTTGGACAGCAAACTTCCGGTGGCGATCTTCAGCATGGAAATGGGCGCCACCCAATTGGCGCTGCGCATGCTCGGCTCGGTGGGCAAGCTCAACCAGCATGACCTGCGTACTGGACGCTTGCAGGACGATGATTGGGGAAGGCTGACGCATGCGCTGGGAAGGTTGCACGACGCGCCCATCCACATCGATGAAAGTGCCGCGTTGTCTGCAATGGATCTGCGCGCGCGTTCGCGCCGCTTGCATCGCCAGAGCAGCGGACTTGGGCTGATCGTGGTGGACTATCTGCAACTGATGAGCTCGAACGTGGGCAAGGCCAGTGAGAACCGCGCCACCGAAATCTCGGAAATCTCCCGCTCGCTCAAGGCGCTCGCCAAGGAGCTACATGTGCCGGTGATCGCGTTGTCGCAGTTGAACCGCGGCCTTGAGCAGCGCCCCAACAAGCGTCCGGTGATGTCCGATCTGCGCGAATCCGGCGCCATCGAGCAGGATGCCGACCTGATCCTGTTCATCTACCGCGACGAAGTCTATAACAGCGATTCTCCGGACAAGGGCAAGGCAGAAATTATCATCGGCAAGCAGCGCAACGGACCGATCGGCAAAGTCGAACTGGCGTTCCGCGGCGAGTACACGCGCTTCGATAATCTGGCAACCGGTAATTATTGAGCGCTAACAACGGTTTCGCGCGAGATTTGTTTGAAGCGCAACGGGGTTTCGGATACAATGCGCGCTCTTCATAACAGGCGCGTAGCTCAGCTGGTTAGAGCACTTGGTCGACATCCAAGGGGTCGTTGGTTCGAGTCCAATCGTGCCTACCAAACAAGCAAGGGGTTGTTTATGAAATCCAACCCCTTGTACATTTTTGTGTCAAATTCGAATTTGTTGGAATTGGCTATCTGTCA
>QJWF01000038.1 GCA_003235435.1 Nitrosomonadales bacterium | reverse complement strand
CCCTGCGAAATCTACTTCGGAATATCCCTGGATTTCGATTCCCCGGCAGTATTGGCATCAGCCGGGGCCGGTTGAACGGCTGCCGGGTTGACCCTATCCATAACGCCCTGTTTCTGCGCCGGATGAGAGTAGATGTAAGTCAGCGACAGGCTGGTAAGAAAGAACATCGTCGCGGCGATCGCAGTGCTGCGGCTGAGAAAGTTCGCAGAACCGCTCGAACCGAACAGGCTTCCCGCCGAACCCGAGCCAAATGCCGCGCCCATATCAGCGCCCTTGCCGTGCTGCAACAGCACCAGAACAATCAATACTACCGCCGCAATGACGTGCACCACCCAAACCAATGTTTCCACGCTTTACTCCAAATTACATTTACGTCGCGTTATTCTGCAGCTACCGCGCAGCCTCGTGCGCAGCCCGGCAAATCGCAACGAAATCTTCTGCAACCAATGATGCGCCTCCGATAAGGCCGCCATCGATATCGGACATCGCAAACAACTCTGCCGCGTTGTTCGCCTTCACACTACCACCGTAAAGTATACACATCCCCTGCGCAGTCTGACTATCCAATTGCGCAACCCGTTGACGGATAAAGGCATGAACCGCCTGCGCCTGGTCTGGCGATGCAGTCTTTCCGGTTCCGATCGCCCAAACAGGCTCATACGCGATCACCGATTTCGCGACTGCAGCAGCCCCAGCATGGTTCAGCACCACTTCCAATTGCCGGCCGACCACTTGCTCCGTAATTCCACCTTCGCGCTCAGCCAGTGTTTCCCCCACGCAAAAAATCGGGGTCAACCCTGCCTTGATCGCCGCATCAAACTTGGCAGCCGCAATCTCGTTACTTTCGTGGAACAAAGCACGGCGTTCGGAGTGGCCGATAATGACATATCGGCAGTCGAAATCGACCAGCATGCCGGGGGCAACCGCACCCGTGAATGCACCTTCTTCGTACTGGCTTAGATTCTGTGCGCCCCAGGCCAGTTTGCTGCCTTGCAGCAACGATTGAACCTGAGCGAGATATGGGTATGGAACACAGACCCCATAGTCTGCATTGTTCAGGTCCTTGATTCCTTTGAGAACCCCCTCCAATAACGCCTTGTTTTTGCCAAGGCGCCCATACATCTTCCAGTTTCCAACGACCAGTTTTCGACGCATCTTTATCAACCCGCTCAACATTCAAGGTCCGCAATCGTACCTGCGAACCCGCATATGGTCAATGAAACCCAATGAGAAAACCCAAGAAAAAGCCGCTCAGGCAGCCTGGACAGGTATCTGGTCGCGCTGAGCGACGATGTGATTATGCTCGTCCACATAGACGAGGAGAGGACGATATTTCTGCAGCTCGATCTCGTTGTATATCGCATAACTGGCGATGATCAGGAGATCACCCGGCTTGGCCTTGTGTGCCGCCGCACCGTTCACCGAAATGATACCGGAACCGCGCTGCGCACGGATCGCGTACGTGGTGAAGCGTTCGCCATTGGTGATGTTGTAAATATCGATCTGTTGATACTCTTTGATGTCAGCCGCATCCAGCAAATCATCATCGATTGCGCACGAGCCTTCGTAATGCAACTCGGCGTGCGTCACACGCACCCGATGCAACTTGGACTTCAGCATGGTTCTTTGCATGGGACACCCCTCAATCAGTCGGAGATCATTATATAACACCCCGCAGCCACTGTAACCATTCAGAGACTCAGTTCGACATTGTCGATCAGGCGGGTTTCGCCCAGTTTCGCTGCCGCCAGTATCACCAATTCACGGTCAGCCAGTCCGGTGGGCTGCAGATCGGACTGGCGGCGCACCGCAACATAATCCACCTTCCAACCCCGTGCCGCAAGAGCTTCGACCGCCTGTTGCTGCAAATGTTCAAGGTTTTTCTCGCCCTTCAGGATGGCCTGACGCACACCTAGCAGCGTCTGGTACAAGAAAAGCGCCTCGCTGCGCTCGACCGGGCTCAAATATTGATTGCGCGAACTCAGTGCCAGGCCGTCCTCATCACGCACCGTCTCGCAGCCGATGATGTTCACGGGAAGGTTCAGCTCCGCGACCAGCTTGCGAATGATGTGCAGTTGCTGGTAGTCCTTCTTGCCGAATACCGCCGCCTGCGGCTGCACGATGTGCAGCAGCTTTAGCACCACCGTCGCCATGCCGCGAAAATGTCCGGGACGTGTCGCACCTTCGAGCTCATTGGCGATCGCAGGCGGCTCGACGAACACCGTCTGATGCGCTGGATACATTTCGGCAACGGAAGGCGCGAACACGACGTCTGCCAGACCTTGCAGTTGAGCACAGTCCGCTTCCAGCGTGCGCGGATACTTATCGAAATCCTCGCTCGGACCGAATTGCAGCGGATTGACGAAGATGCTCACTACCACGCATTGACCTTGCGCGCGCGCGATGCTCACGAGCTTGAGATGACCTTCGTGCAGGTTGCCCATCGTCGGCACGAAGGCAATAGATGCTTCTTTGGATAGATGCTGGCGCAGCTCGTCAGCAGTGGAAATGATTCGCATACCAGATGGTAGCAGGTATCATGCAGACTAAACCAATTGAGCGCTAAGTGCCCGGAGCAGTCATTGGACCATGCAAATTCACTGCAAGAAAACGGACTCAAGTAAAGAGCCCCAAACCTTCCAATGCGACTGCTAACTAATCGGCTAGTTTGACGTTCAAAGTCTAGTTTGCACTGATCTAGTAATGGCTTAACTTATCAATTCGTGGCACCTATTATTTTTAGGAATGACGGATGTTTGATAAGTTCATTAATGAGTTTTTGTGTAGCCAATGGGAGCGCTTGAGCAACTTCGTTACAAGCAGTATATGCAACAAAGCTAGAGTCGAAGGGATAAGTAATCCTAATTACAAAAGGCTCTACTTCCTTAGCTGAGAACGTCATCATAATGTCCCACCTTCCACCACTCATCGCCGAACTAAAGTCAATTTGATTAAGCACCGCAGTTAATTTTCTATCAGATGACTGGTCAAATATTCTAGCGATTGTGAGTTCTTGAACTATGGCGTCTTTGATGTATTGCTCAAAGGTCTTGCCGCCCGGTGCTGAAACTGGTCCTTCCCCTCTACACATTATTGATGCTTGTACATCTTTGTCAGCAGTGAAATTGCCTACTGACATCTTGATTGTTGAACCACTAGTCAACTGCTTTATGTCTTCAATATTAGCAGCGGAAGGCGTGTAAGGTTGAGATACATGTGCACATGCGGTTACGACAATAGACAATAGCGCAATTGTTAATATTCTTATCATGATTTCTCCCTTACATATATATTGTTAATGATTTACTACCGCTTTATAACTTTGTTGCTGATAAGTTATTACGCTAGCTTGCTCTAACCCAATGCCACATCGTATTCCAAAGCACTTGGACGCCTGACCTTTTACGTAGGCTAGTGTCTGCAAATGGGACAAAGCATCCTAATTAAAAACTATGCTCCTTCCCCGGAAACTCCCCCGCCTTCACCTCGCGCACATAGCGCGCAACCGCCTCGGCGATGGAAGCCGCGCCCTGCATGTAGTTCTTCACGAAGCGCGGCTTTTTGCCCGGGTAGATGTCCAGCATGTCGTGTAGCACCAGCACCTGACCGGAGCATTGCGCGCCCGCACCGATGCCGATGGTGGGGATGGAAAGTGCGGCAGTGATCTCGGAAGCCAGCAGCGCGGGCATCGCTTCCAGCACGATCATGCCCGCACCGGACTGTTCGAGCGCCACCGCATCTTCCAGCAATTTTTGCGCGGTAGCGGATTCCTTTCCTTGCACGCGGTAGCCGCCCAACTGGTTCACCGATTGCGGTGTCAGGCCGATGTGGCCACACACCGGAATGCCGCGTGAAGTCAGGAAGCGCACGGTCTCGACCATCACCGCACCGCCTTCGATCTTGACCATCTGTGCGCCCGCCACTATCAGTTTCTCGGCATGGGTGAAGGCTTCCTGCGGGTTGACCTGGAAAGTGCCGAACGGCATGTCGCTGACAATGAATGCCTGTCTGGAACCGCGCGACACGCAGGCAGTGTGATACACCATATCGTCCAGTGTGACCGGCAGCGTGGTCTCGTGCCCCTGCAACACCATGCCGAGCGAATCGCCGACCAGCAGCACTTCAACGCCCTGCGCCTCCAGCAGCGCGGCGAAGCTCGCGTCATAGCACGTCAGCACGGCGATCTTCTCGCCCTTGCCGCGCATGGATTGCAGATCAGTCAACGTGGTGCGCATCCGGGTAGGCTCCTTAACCCTTGCTGAAGAATTCTCGTGGCCCGCGCATGTCCTCGATGCGCTTCAACAGCAAATTGAAGTCTTCGTCTCCATCGACAAAATTGAGATGCTCGCTGTTCACCATCAATACCGGCGCCGCATCGTAATGATAGAAGAAATCACTGTAGCTTTGCGACAGGCGCTGCAAATAATTCTCGCTGATTCCGAGTTCGTACGGATGTGAACGGCGATGCACGCGTTCCACCAGTGTTTCAGGCGCTGCCTGCAAATAGATCACCAGGTCGGGCACCGGTGCCTGCATATGCAGGGAGCTATAGATCTGCTGGTAAAGCACGAATTCCTGGTCGGTCAGGTTGAGGCGGGCGAAAAGCGGGTCCTTGTCGAAAAGATAATCGGCCACGGTGTTGGCATGAAACAGATCCATTTGCGCCAGGTCGCGGACCTCGTTGCTGCGCTGAAAAAGGAAGAACAGCTGCGTCGCGAGCGCGTAACGGGGAGGGTCCTGATAGAACCTGGCGAGAAACGGATTCTCCTCGGGTTTTTCCAGCAACGTGGAAGCCGCAACATGCTCCGCGAGGCGGCGCGCAAGACTGGTCTTGCCGACTCCTATCGGTCCTTCCACCACGATATAACGATAACGATCAGGCAACATCTTCAAGCCGCTCCAATGACTGGTCATGGCATTCCCGCAAGACGCTGCTGGCCTCGCCTACAGCGGGGATGCTGGCATCCGGTGCGATCTCAAGCAACGGAC
>QJWF01000255.1 GCA_003235435.1 Nitrosomonadales bacterium | reverse complement strand
GGGCATCGCAACATACGCCTGCAAATTTTGGATGGCGGGTGTCGGATCTTCGATCCAACTTGGCTGGTCAAGTGCAAAGACAGAGTTAAGACGTTGACCATAATAAGCCAGCCATTTGTGCAGGTCAGCCAGGAACGGCTGACTCTCGGCTGATTTTTCCAGAGCAGGGATTACCTCACCCGCGGCATGTTTGGATAAAATCTCACGTACTTCTAGTATCGACCGGGCAGCGCGGCTCAAACGCCAAAGTGCGCGGTCGCCTTCCATGGTTTTGTTGTCAAAGCCCTGGGTGAGTCGCAAGGCATCTAGTGTGCTGGCGCCTTCGAACAACTCGCAATACAACTCTTCGAACTGGCTCATGGCATACAGCATCGGCATGACCACCCCGTGCAGGGCAGCCATACGCTCCACACGCTTGAGTGTTTCGGCCAGATGTGCGCGTAACTGGTCGAAGCTCATGCCGCGCAAGTCGCAGCTTTCGAAGTAAGCGATGTGCTGTTTCATCTCCGGCAGGAGTTCATCGTCCCAATAGGCATCGAATCTTTCGATGATGGGATTGAGGGCAGCCTCTTGTTGTTTTGACATTCCAGCCCCCACCTTGCCCATCATCATCTTGAACACGCCCGGCGCGGCGCGGTTGAGCAGACCCATGCCTTTCATCACCACATCGGGCGGCGCAGCTTTGGGTACCATGCCCATATATGGATAGGTGTTGATGCGCTCGATGCGGATCTCAAAGGGCAAGCCTGCCCCCTCGAAGCCGGCATTGCCCCCTACTAAGAACGCGCCGATAACGGCATAGATTAATGGAGATATTGGAGTTTTGAATTGGGGAATAGACATCCAGGTGAGTTTGGCATCACGAGGGTCATCCCAAACCACAGAGAAGTCAGGTGGTGTCGGGATGGGTTGTCCGGGTGTTGGTACTTGTGAAGTTGAATTAGGCATAATAAGCTCCTTTACTCTAAATTATTTTGAACAGTAATATGCTGATGAAAGACATACAGCGCATGGCATCCGTCAAGATAGTTGCCTGATGACCGTTGCCCTGAAAGGCGCGGCTAACAGTTCTTCCAGAGGTGCATAGGCGCCGTCAGTCATGGCTTGCTGCATGGCGGCTGCCCGCACCTCAACTGATGTCCAATCAGAGGTCTCAATCAGTATGTTGGGGTTATCAAGCACTTCGTAGTACGTGCTGCCTAGAAAACCGGTCTGGCTTGGTGCATATTTCGCTTCAACACTTTCTAGCAGGTTCTTGAGTTCAGTACGCTTGCCTGGTTTGGCCTGAAGTTCAACGATCACTTTGATTGACGCTTCATTTTCCGTTGACATGGTTTGCTCCTGCGATAAATCGGATTTGACTACGGTGTATATTGATCCATCGGTGGCAGCGAATTCAAATACGCCCAAATGGCCTTCAACTCGTCATCGGTCATGTATCTAAAATCCTTCCACGGCATATCATCTGTTAACTGATGCCCATGTGGAGTCACGCCTGTCTTGAGCGTATTGACAAAATCAGCCTCCGACCACGTGCTCAGGTCACCGCTCCGCGTAAGATTGGGGGTAATGATTTTCTTGGTTGGATCCGGGAATTTTCCGCCATTCATATTTTGTCCATGACAAATATGGCAGTCATGCGTATCCACAAGATAGGAACCGTATTCAACAGTCACGCCAGGAGCTGGGGCGGTCACATGGGTTTCATGACTCACCACCTCAGCAGGAAGTGCTGGAAGCATACCCGTCGCAAACAGGATCTTTGCAAGAGGTGTGAATTGTTTTCCGTATGTAATATGATCGACCGGCGGCACAGATTTGACATAGGCGATGACCGCCGCCAGATCCTCATCACTTAAATGGGCAGTGGAGACAACCGCAGGCATAAACGTGGGCTTGCCTTTCGGATCAATTCCGTGACGGATGGCACGCACAAAGTCCTCATCGGTAAAGGTTTGCCCGACTCCCCCTTCACCAGAAGTTAGGTTGGCGCTGTCGATAGTCCCCAGCGGTCCGCCTTCAAACCAGTTATTGATTCCGCTCAAGTCAGGGCTGTGACAGCCTTCGCACAAAGTCTTGGCGATATGTTCGCCGTGTGCGATGCTTGCCGCATCAGTGGGAATGGTGAGATCAGAAGGCGGGAAATCATACGTCTTATTGAGGCGGGCGTTGCCTATCAAAAATAAAATCAAAGCCACAATAAGAATCAGACCAATCAGCGAACCCAGCACGATCCCAATCCACTTGAAAATTTTCTTCATACAGAGACACTCCTTCGATGAATAGTAGACATCCCGCATAAGAATGTCATATGGGCACATGAGATAAGAATCATCTAATCATCCTCTTTCGTTCGTCGTGCTATACTCTTTTGCAGTTTAGTGAAACGCCATTAATTCATCATTATTTGGACCTATATTGCCCGAATTGATTTTTTCCTTCCTTGGTCGCTTGCAGATCGAACATCGCCAGTTGGGCGCTATTACGCTTACCAACCGCAAAGCAATCGGATTGTTGGCCTATCTCCTGATCGAGTCAGATCATGCTCACAGCCGTGAATTCCTGTTGGGCTTGCTATGGCCCGACTTGCCGACTCCTGCCGCGCAAAACAATCTCCGCGTCACTTGGGCACATCTTCAGAAAGCCTTGGGGATAAAGAATACCGATGAACAACCATATCTGATTGGGGATCGACTTGCCTTGCGCTTCAACCCTCTCAGCGATCATGAATTGGATGTGGCCCGTTTCAACTCCCTGACCGAGACCTGCCGCCTCCATCTGCATTCGGATCCGTACGTTTGTGCTGAGTGCGCTGTACGGCTGACACAGGCGCTCGAATTGGCGCGCGGCGATTTTTTGGATGAATTCTCGCTTGGCGATTGCCTGCAGTTCGAAGAGTGGCTCCTTTCACAGCGCCGACACTTCCACGCGCAGGTGACCTCAGTGCTGGAACAGCTCGCTGCTTTTCATGAACGCGCCGGCCAACTGGCAGACGCCGAACGCGCCATACGCCGTCTGCTCGAATACGAACCCCTGCGCGAAACCGTTTACCGTCAATTGATGGGTGTGCTTGCGCGCGCGGATCGACGCAGCGCTGCATTGGATGTCTACGAAACCTGCCGCCGCGTGTTAGGGACCGAACTTGGTCTCGCTCCGGCTGTTGAAACCGTGACACTGGCCGAACAGATCCGTGCCCGAGCATCGGGTGACTCACATACTGCAAACGTTGAACTACCGCCCGCCCTGACGCGCTTTTTTGGGCGCCAGCAAGAATCCGCGCGTCTGGTCGATTTTCTGTCACGAAGAACAGTCAGACTGGTGACATTGGCAGGACCGGGTGGCGTGGGCAAGACCCGTCTCGCGATCGAGGTTGCCCACCGCATGTCAGGCGTTTTCGCTCAAGACATTTGCTTTGTTGAATTGTCAGGCGTTACTGATGAAAGATCCGTGGATGATGCTGTCGCGGCGGCGTTGCATTTGCCGACCAACACTGGTCGCTCATCCACAAGCACAATAGTGGACTTTTTGCATGACAAGACCATGCTCCTGGTGTTGGATAATTGTGAACATGTAGTGAAAGCCTGTGCGCGTCTCGTCCAAACGCTTTCCCGCGAGATTGCGGGGCTGACCGTACTTGCGACGAGCCGTATCCCGCTTCACCTTGACGAGGAGCATGTAGTCCGACTGGAGCCATTTGCCACCCCTGGGATCGATGACGCGGAACGACTCACGGTTGCGGACGCGCTGAACTTCGACTCGGTTCAACTGTTCACAGACCGCGCTGCACAATCACATTTGCATTTCACGCTCACCGACGCGAATATCATGGCGGTTGTTCGTATCTGTCAACACCTCGACGGTATTCCATTGGCGATCGAAATCGCCGCCGCGCAAACCCGTGCACTGCCCATCGAAGCGATCGCCGAACGGTTGGGTCAACGCTTTGCCTGGCTGAATAGGCAGGTGAGCGAAACCTTGCCGCGTCAACGCACATTACATACCTTGATCGATTGGTCCTATGAACTCTTGAAC
The DNA here is from genome assembly GCA_003235435.1 of Nitrosomonadales bacterium. GTDB lineage: Bacteria > Pseudomonadota > Gammaproteobacteria > Burkholderiales > Gallionellaceae > Gallionella. The sequence continues at coordinate 981 of QJWF01000255.1, read as the reverse complement.
GCCCAGGCACGTTCGGCATTGCATTGTTTATCGGTCTTTGCTGGAGGGTGGACATTGGAAGCTGCCGAGGCGGTCAGTGCGCCTGGGGATGTATGCGCCAATATCCTCGCTGAGTTGGTCGATCATTCGCTGGTGGTCTTTGGCGCCGATGCTGAACACCAACGCTACAACATGCATGAGACCATCCGGCAGTTTGCGCAGGAGCAGTTGCGTGGCAGTGATCAGGAAGCGCAGGTGCTGGAACGTCACGCCCGCTACTTTGCTGAGCTCGTCACTCAAGCTGCAGAAAACCACCTGGGGCAACCATTCCCTGAGCGATTGCAGACCGTTGTAAATGATCACGATAACGTGCAACGTGCGTTTGAATGGTTAGTTGCTCACAACCAGGAGCAGGCACTTGGATTGGTCGCGCAATTGGGGACGAACCTGAATTTCTGGGAACTGGGTGGATTTTTCCAGGAAGGGCGCCGCTGGCTGCAACGTGTCTTGGAAGACACACAGAGAGCCGTCTCGCTTCAGCGCGGACATGCCCTGCTGGCAGCGGCTGACTTGTCTTCAGCAATATCTGATTTCAACTATGGGTTGCAATGTGCCCAGCAAGCACAAGTTCTATTCCAGCAACTCGGCGATCAGCGTGGAGAGATCGACGCTCTCTTGAAGTATTGCGAACTGGCTGAATTAGCAGGTGAACTCGCGAATTTGCAGGCGCAGGCTGAAGAAGCGCTCCAGATGGCTGAGGATATTTCCTATACAGCCGGAACGGCGAAAGGCAAATACTTTCTGGGATCAATTGCCTACCATGCAGGAGAGTTTGAAAAAGCCATTCAATATGTTCTTCCAAGCGTCGCACTGTGGCGTGAACTGGAGCGCCCATTTGAACTCGCAGCCGCGCTCAACCGGCTGGCGGGGGCGCTGGCGGAAATCCACGAATATGCTTCAGCTCAACAGGCAAGAGAGGAATGCCGGGATATCTACCAATCG
>QJWF01000087.1 GCA_003235435.1 Nitrosomonadales bacterium | reverse complement strand
TTGCTGAAAAGTATCTTCGGTAGCCGCAACGATCGCTTGCTCAAGGAATACCGGACCACCGTCCAATCAATCAATAAGCTGGAAGCAGATATAGCCAAATTGAGCGATGGCGAGCTGCGCCAGAAGACCGACAATTTCAAGCAGCGTTTTGTCCAGGGTGAATCGCTGGATGCGCTCCTGCCTGAGGCGTTTGCCGTAGTCCGGGAGGCAAGCGTCCGAGTGTTGGGGATGAGACACTATGATGTCCAGCTGATCGGCGGCATAGCCTTGCATAAAGGCAAGATCGCCGAAATGCGCACCGGTGAAGGCAAGACGCTGGTGGCAACCTTGCCGGCTTACCTGAATGCCATCTCGGGCAAGGGCGTGCATGTTGTCACCGTGAATGATTATCTGGCCAGCCGCGATGCCGAATGGATGGGCAAGATATATCACTTTCTCGGATTGTCGGTGGGCGTGATTCTTTCGCAAATGCCTTCCGGCGACAAACAGGCTGCCTATGCCGCCGACATCACTTACGGTACCAACAACGAATTTGGTTTTGATTATCTGCGCGACAACATGGCCACGCATGTTGATGAGCGGTTCCAGAGGGGACTCAATTACGCCATCGTGGACGAGGTCGATTCCATCCTGATCGACGAGGCGCGCACCCCGCTGATCATTTCCGGCCAGGCCGAGGACAACGTGGATGTTTATGTGCGCATCGACAAGCTGGTGTCGCAGCTTTCGCGCAAGGCTGGCGAAATAGATGATGAGGGGCAGGGCGACTTCAGCGTCGATGAAAAGAACCATCAAATACTGCTGACCGAGTCCGGCCATGAACATGCCGAGAACATACTTGCCCAGGCGGGACTGCTGCCGGTTGGCGGCAGCCTGTACGATCCCGCGAACATCTCCCTGATACACCATTTGTATGCAGCATTGCGCGCGCACAATCTGTTTTTCCGCGACCAGCATTATGTGGTTCAGGATGGTGAAGTAGTGATCGTCGATGAATTTACCGGTCGATTGATGTCAGGCCGACGCTGGTCGGACGGACTTCATCAGGCGGTGGAAGCCAAAGAGGGCGTGCCCATCCAGAAGGAAAACCAGACGCTGGCTTCGATCACGTTCCAGAATTATTTCCGTCTCTATCACAGGCTGGCGGGCATGACCGGCACGGCGGATACCGAGGCATACGAGTTCCAGCAAATCTACAATCTGGAAACCGTGATCATCCCGCCGCATCGCCCGACCATCCGCAACGACATGATGGACAAGGTGTACCTCACTGCCAAGGAAAAGTATCGCGCCGTGATCGAGGACATCAGGGACTGCCATCAACGCGGACAGCCGGTGCTGGTGGGCACGACCTCGATCGAGAATTCCGAATTGCTGTCCGGACTGCTTGAGCGCGAAAAGTTTCCTCACCAGGTACTGAATGCCAAGCAGCATGAACGCGAAGCACTAATCATCGCGCAGGCAGGGCAGCCCAAAATGGTGACCATCGCCACCAACATGGCAGGCCGCGGAACGGACATCGTGCTTGGCGGCAATGCCGAGAAGCAGATCGACCTTGTTCGTGAGGATGCTGGCCTGGACGAGGCAGCCAAGCAGCAGCGCATCGCACAGCTGAAGGAGGATTGGCAAAAACTGCACCAGCAGGTTCTGGACAGCGGCGGTTTGCATATCATAGGAACCGAACGGCACGAATCCCGCAGGGTGGACAACCAGTTGCGCGGCAGATCCGGACGCCAGGGCGACCCGGGCTCAAGCCGCTTCTACCTGTCGCTGGAAGACCCGTTGTTGCGCATTTTTGCCTCGGACCGGGTCGCGGCGATAATGAACAGGTTCAGGATGCCTGAAGGCGAGGCGATCGAGCACAGCTGGGTGACTCGAGCCATTGAAAATGCACAGCGCAAGGTCGAGGCGCGCAACTATGACTTAAGAAAGCAGATACTCGAATACGACGATGTGGCAAACGATCAACGCAAGGTGATCTATCAACAGCGCAGCGAATTGCTGGAAAGCATGGATATTTCCGAGACCATCAGCGCGATGCGGGGAAGCGTGCTTGAAGATACCATCAGCCAGCACATTGCCCCGCACTCGATGGAAGAGCTGTGGGATGTGCCAGCGCTTGAAAGCGTGCTGAGCGCGGAGTTTCGCCTCGAGTTGCCCCTGGTGCGATGGCTTGAGGATGATAAACAGCTTAACGAGGATGGCCTGCGTTCGCGCATCAAGGAACAGGCGCGGCAATTGTACCAGGCAAAAGTCGAAGCGGTGGGCGCGGAAGCCATGCATCATTACGAGCGCGTGATCATGCTGCAAAGCATCGATGTACATTGGCGGGAACACCTTGCTTCGCTGGACCATTTGCGCCAGGGCATACATCTGCGCGGATATGCGCAAAAGAATCCCAAGCAGGAATACAAGCGGGAGGCTTTCGAATTGTTCGCGATGATGCTGGAAGCCATCAAACGCGAAGTCACCCAGGTGCTGATGACCGTCCAGGTGCGCAGCGAAGAAGATGTGGAGTTGGAGGCTCCATCCGCACCCGGAAATGTGCAGTATCATCATTCAGCCTACGACCAGGCTTTGGCGGAGGGAGCAGACCGCCAGACGAGCGATGAAGAGCATAAACCGTATGTTCGGGAAGGGCAGAAGATCGGCCGGAACGACCCGTGCCCATGCGGATCGGGCAAGAAATACAAGCAGTGCCACGGGAAACTGAGTTAAGGAGAAGGCGATGTCTTTAGTCATTGATACGCTGCGAACATCGACGATAACCGAAGAACTGAGCGAAGCGGAGATTGAAATACTTGCCGATCTTTCCGAGATTCAGGACTTCAAGGCAGGTACGGCAATCGTCAAGCAGGGAGACGAGCTCCCGGACAACTTGTACATCCTTGCTCATGGCGATATCGAGGTCAAGATAAAGAACGGAGCCGAGGAATCCATCATTCACATCCTCAAGCCCGGCGATCTGGCCGGGATAATCAATTTCGTGGGCGGCGCACAAAGCAGCGCGACACTTTTCGCGGTCGGCAATACCAAGGTGCTGAGCCTGGAGCGGGCCAAGTTCGAGACGCTAATCAATACACATCCGATGATCGTTTACAAAGTGATGCGCGGTGTGGTGCGCAATGTGCACGGCATCGTGCGGCGGGTAAACAGCGAAACCGCGGAACTGAGCAACTACATCTATCGTGCCCGTGGCCGTTACTGAGAATTATAGAACCTTTCCGTCATGCCGGTCACTCTGACATCGCCCGTTGCTGCTCAGCTTCTGCCTGTTGCAGGAGTTTCTTTGGGTGTTGCCGAAGCGGGGATCAAGCGCCCGGATCGCAAGGACCTTCTGGTGATGCAAATCTGCAATGGTGCGCAGGTGGCCGGCGTGTTTACCACGAACCGATTCTGTGCCGCGCCGGTGATAGTCGCGCGCGAACATCTGGCACGGGATCAGGCCATTCGCGCGCTCATGGTCAACACCGGTAATGCCAATGCAGGTAACGGCGAGCAGGGGATGCAGGATGCACGCACCAGTTGTTCCGCATTGGCCGGGCTGCTGAATTGCAAGGCAACACAGATACTGCCGTTCTCCACCGGCGTGATTATGGAACCGTTGCCGGTAGACAAGATAGCAGCGAGCTTGCCAGCTGCCGTTGCAAACATGCGCGCGGACAACTGGTTCGACGCTGCGCACGCGATCATGACAACCGACATCGTCGCCAAGGCGGTATCCAGACAATTGACAATAGATGGCGCGACCATCACCATCACCGGTATAGCCAAGGGCTCAGGCATGATCCACCCGAACATGGCGACCATGCTCTGCTACATCGCCACCGATGCTGCGATATCCCGACCTGTATTGCAGCAGATGGCTCGAGAGATGGCCAACCGCTCATTCAACTGCATCACCGTGGATGGCGATACATCCACCAACGACGCGTTGATGTTGATCGCTACCGGAAAAGCCGCATTGGCTGAAGTGAAAGACAACGGCAGCAAATCAGGCAGGGCATTGCAGGCAGCCATTACCGAGGTTGCAACCTGGCTGGCGCAAGCCATCGTTCGCGACGGCGAGGGCGCGACCAAGTTCATCACCGTGCTTGTCGAGGGAGGCAACAGCGAGGCAGAATGCAAACAGATCGGCTATGCGATCGCGCGCTCGCCGCTGGTCAAGACCGCATTCTTTGCCTCCGATCCCAATCTCGGGCGCATCCTCGCCGCTATTGGCTATGCGGGCATCGCAGATCTGGATGTGGAGGCTATCAGGCTGTATCTTGATGACGTGCTGGTCGCGGAAAATGGCGGGCGGGCTGCCGGTTACCGCGAGGAGGACGGCCAACGCGTAATGCTGCAAAGCGACATCACGATACGAGTGGTGCTGAATCGCGGTTCGGCGAACGCCAGGCTGTGGACCTGCGATTTTTCCTTTGACTACGTAAAGATCAACGCGAGTTATCGTAGCTAACTTTGGTATTTTTTCGGAGAAACAAAATGGATTACAGCATCAAACAAGCATTTTGGATACCGGTTCTGGTTGCAGCCATGCTTGCCGTTGCCGGATGCGGCGAAAAGCCAAAAATTGACACTGCGAGTTACCAGCAGGGTATAGACGCATATGCCAAAGGAGATATGGCGGCCGCGCTGGAGAAGCTCAAACCCCATGCGGAGAAGGGCAATGCGGAAGCCCAGTTCAGGCTCGGCTTGATGTACCGCGAAGGCAAGGGTGTCGCACAGGATGGCAAGCTGGCCGCGGACTGGTTTGGTAAGGCGGCCGAACAGGGGCATGTGGAGGCTCAGGAGAATCTGGGTTTCAGTTATGCAAAGGGGCTGGGCGTCGAGCGTGATTGGGTGCAGGCCGACAAGTGGTTTAGCATCGCGGCGGCTTCCGGAAAGGAATCCGCAATCAAGAACCAGAAAGTGGTCGAAGTCCACATGCAGCCGGATAATATTGCCGAAGCGAACAAGCTGGCACAGGAATGGCTGGCGATGCACAAGAAATAAGCTGCTTTGCCTGATGATGCGCCGGTCCTGAAGTTTCTTAATTGCTGCCAATCTTCAAATGGACAAACTCGATCGATTCCTGGACCGAGCCGAGCGGCTGATGGACAAGCTGGATCGCACGCTGCCGAAGCTGGCATCTGGCGCCACGCCCGACTGGAGTTCAGCGCATGCATTCCGCTGGGAGCAGGGCAGGCTGTTGGCCGTTATTCATCCGCATCGCATCCGTCTGACCGATCTGCTGGCCATCGATGAACAGAAGGAACGCATCGAGCAGAATACCCGCCAGTTCTTGCAGGGCCGGCCGGCCAACAACGTGCTGCTGACCGGCTCGCGCGGGACCGGCAAATCGTCGCTGGTCAAGGCGCTGCTGAACGCGTTCTCGCAGGATGGACTGCGCCTGATCGAAGTCGGCAAGCCGGCTCTGGCGGACCTGCCGCACATCATCGCGCTGGTTGCGGGCCGGCCGGAACGTTTCATCCTGTACTGCGATGATCTCTCATTCAACGCAGACGAACCGGGTTACCAGGCGCTCAAGGCCGCACTGGACGGTTCGCTGGTGTCCTTTGCTGACAACATGCTGATCTACGCCACCTCCAACCGCCGTCATCTTATGCCGGAATCGATGCAGGACAATCTCGCGACAAAATACGTCGGTGACGAGATCCATCCGGCGGAAAGTGTCGAGGAAAAAATATCGCTGTCCGAGCGCTTCGGCCTGTGGCTGTCGTTCTATCCGTTCTCGCAGGACGAGTATCTTTCCATCGTTGAGCACTGGCTGCGGCACTTCGGCGTTACTGCCGAGTTCGATGAAATTGCTTGCCAGTCGGCGCTGCAATGGAGCATTCAGCGCGGGTCGAGGAGCGGAAGGGTCGCTTGCCAGTTTGCGAGGGATTGGGCAGGGAAACAATAATACCCTCGCCCCGTCGGGGATAACCAGCGACTTGGACATCGTTTTTTGATGGCCTAGTCGAATGGCTAGTAATTTCATCAGAGGGCTAAGGGAGAGGGGTAAATCAATACCGCGGGGGCGGCCCCGCACGCCGGTTACTTTCTTTACTCGTATAAAGAAAGTAGCTTGCTGCCGGATAACCCCCGGCGGTTTTGTTTTTTTCACTTGGCCTGAAAGATTGTATTGAGCAATTCAACCGAGAAGACCAATATCGTCGAAGTTGCCGCCGCCGTTCTACAACGCGAGGACGGCTCCTTTCTACTTGCCCAACGTCCAGCCGGCAAGATTTGGGCCGGTTATTGGGAATTCCCCGGAGGGAAGATCGAGCCCGGCGAAACGCCCCACCATGCATTGTTGCGCGAGCTGCACGAAGAACTGGGCATCGCGGTCGAGACCGCGTATCCGTGGGTGACGCGCGTGTTCGCCTACCCGCATTCGACTGTGCGGCTGAATTTTTTTCGCGTGACGGCGTGGAACGGTGATATGCACCCGCATGAGGGGCAACACTTTTCCTGGCAGCATCTCCCGGATATAACGGTCTCGCCGGTGTTACCTGCCAACGATCCGGTTCTGCGCGCTCTCTCCCTGCCGGTCCTGTATGCGATCAGCAATGTGCAGGAGTTGGGTGAGGATGAATTCCTGGATCAGCTGAAAACCTCACTGAAGAAAGGATTGCGGTTGGTGCAATTGCGCGAGAAGAATCTTGACCGCGATGCACTGCGGGAACTGGCGCTGAAGATGATGCCGCTGTTTCGGGAACACAACGCAAGCCTGATCATCAACGCTGACATCGAGTTGGCGCAGGAAGTTGGCGCAGGCGGTGTGCAGTTGACTGCCAGACAACTTGTAGAGTTACGCGAGCGCCCTGACGTGGAATGGTGCGCGGCTTCATGCCACAGCACGAATGAGTTGCACCGTGCCGAGGAGCTGGGCTGCGATTTCGCATTGCTGAGTCCGGTGTTGCAGACCAAATCGCATCCGGGTGCGCCGCACCTGGGCTGGGAAAGATTTGCGGCGATCGCTGCAGGGTCGTCCATCCCCGTCTATGCGCTGGGCGGATTGTCTCATGCAGACATGGAGTCCGCGTGGCTGCATGGCGCGCACGGGATAGCCTTGTTGCGTCAGGCCTGGTGAGGGGGTTTGGTGAAGTCTTGCTCGTTTTCGTCTGCCGGTTTTGTTATGCGATACTCCTCGCTTGCCCACTTGCCCAGATCGATCAGCTTGCAGCGTTCACTGCAGAACGGGCGAAAGCGGTTGGCGGTGTGCCATTGATGTTCCTTGCCGCACTGCGGACAGGTGACGATAGGTGGCTGCCCGGATGGCATGGTCAGGAAAGGATGCAAAAAGTAAGCTCGAACGGAACGTCCTGTTCGAACAGGGTGGATTTCGGGGCATAATCGGCGTTGACGAAGCGGATGTTGATGGCATATTTGTTGGCGCTGATTTCCGGTATGCATGCCAGTCCGCTGTCTAGTCTTACACGCAATATCTGCGCGATGCGTGCGCCCTGCATTTGCTGGAAAGTACCATGGCGAGCAACAAGGTGAAGCACCTTGCCGTTCTCGCGCAACAGCCGAAGGATAATTTTCAAACCTGCATGCAGTGGAATGAACGGCGCCAACCAGGCTCGCAGGTCCTTGCGCCGGGTGTCGGCTTCCTGGCATTGCCAGTAATGATAGGAAGGCAGGTCGAATTCACATGTTCCTCCCGGCATCACGGCACGTTGCTTGATGCCCATCAGCCATTCATTCTCGCGCAGCCGCTGGCCGATTTTTCCGGTCATCGCAAACAGCTCGGCGGAAGTACGGTCAATCTCATCAAGGATGGTTTTCAGGGCATCTTCCGAGATCGCAGGGTTGTTGTGCAATCCAGAAAGCGCCCGCTTTTGTCTTTCCAGCTCTTGCAGCAGTTCTGACTTCAAGTCGGCGCGGCAGGCAACTTCCAGGATCTCGAACAGGGTGATCAGCGCGGCGTGGTGATCTTTGCTGTTTCCCTGCTCGATGAAGTGTTCAATACGCGTGAACAGGTCCTCAAGACGCAACAGGGTGCGCACTTTTTCATTAATCGGGAACTCATAGCTGATCACTCTGTCGCTGTCCGCGGTCTTGTCGGGAATAGATCGATAGCGAACGATATATTGAATAACCTATTACCGTCAATCGCCTTTAAGGTAGCGCTCATGCAGGGCAGCGACCTGCGCTGCCAGACTATCCATGCCGGCATCGTTGTGTATCACATCGTCCGCAAGTCTCAGCCGTTCCGCGCGCGGGGTCTGTCGTGTGATGACGGCGCGTACCTCGGCTTCATTCATTCGGCTGCGTTCGACAACGCGGTCAACTTGGCTGTCTTCAGTGCAATCCACAACCAGGATACGCTTAGCCAGCCGTTGAAATTCAGGACTTACGGTCAGCAATGGCACGACGACGATGACATAAGGGTTGGCTTTCAATTGTTGCAATTGAATTTTGGCCTGTTCCAGTATCAGGGGATGCAGTATCAGCTCCAGCCGTTTCTTGGCAGCAGTATCAGAGAAGACCAGTCCGCGCATCTTGTCGCGATCTAATGCGCCGTCATCCTTGATGTATTCATCGCCGAATGCGGCGCGGATCGCAGGAATCGCCGCTCCCTCGGCTTGGGTCAGGCGGTGGGAGATCTCGTCAGTGTCGATGATTCCGGCACCAAGTTTGGCGAATAAATCAGCCACCGTGCTTTTACCGCAGCCTATTCCGCCGGTAAGACCGACACACAGGGTCATGGCTGCCCCAGTATCTGCAGATATTGCTGCGTAAGCACTTGCCCCCAGAACAGTGCGACCAATCCTCCACCGGCGAGATAGGGGCCAAATGGAATGGGAATGTTGCGGCCATGCTTGAGTGCCATGATCATGGTGATGCCGACAACAGCGCCTGCAAGCGATGACAGCAAAATAATCAGAGGCAGCATTTGCCAGCCTAGCCAGGCTCCAAGGGCGGCGAGCAATTTGAAATCGCCGTAGCCCATTCCTTCTTTGCTGGTGGCAAGCTTGAACAGCCAATATACGATCCACAGCGCGAGATAGCCGATGATCGCGCCCAGCACTGCGCCGGACAAACTGGTAAATACACCGAACATGTTAAACAGCAACCCGGCCCATAGCAGTGGCAGGGTGATGTCGTCTGGCAGCAGCTGCGTGTCGAAATCGATCACTGTAAGCGCCAACAGTGACCAGACCAGAAGCAATGCACCGGCCGCAGCCCAGCCGAAACCAAAATGCCAGGCCGCATAGGCGCACAGGATGCCGCTGGCTGCCTCGATGACAGGATAACGTGGCGAGATTTTTACCCCGCAGCCCTTGCACTTTCCGCGTAACAGCAGATAGCTCACGATGGGGATGTTTTCCCACGCACTGATGACATGATTGCAGTGCGGGCAGGACGAGCGCGGGACAATGAGGTTGTATGGCCTGCCTGGGACAGATTCCGGATTGATACCGCTGTTGTGTTCCGGTTTCCCTGGATGGCACTTTTCCGCAGCAGTTTGATGGTCGTCAGCATTGACGTGGGACAGCTCGGCACATTGTTGCCGCCATTCCATTTCCATCATCTTCGGCAATCGATGGATAACCACATTGAGAAAACTGCCGACCATCAGGCCCAGTACGCCACACATGACGGTGAATGCAAGTGGTGAGGATTGGAGCAGCTGGAATAGTTCTGTCATGTCGGCCGTTTCAGTGAAGACTAACCCGCAGTGTTAGGTCGGTGCGGACCTTCCGGCCGGCGTCATCAAATAACTTCGCCCATCTTGAAGATCGGCAGATACATCGCTACCACCATGCCGCCGATCAGTGTGCCAAGAACCACCATGATTACGGGCTCCATAAGGCTGGAGATGGCTGCAACAGCATCATCGACTTCAGCCTCGAAAAAGTCGGCTACTTTGCCAAGCATCGCATCCAGCGAACCGGCCTCTTCACCGATGGCGACCATCTGCAGCACCATACTCGGGAACACCTCGGTGTTCTGCATCGAGGTTGTCAGGCTGCTTCCGGTACTGACTTCGCGCTGTATCTCTTTTGTTGCCTCGTAATATACAAAATTGCCAGCCGCCCCTGCGACAGAATCAAGCGACTCGACCAGTGGAACACCGGCAGCAAACATCGTGGAAAGGGTACGGGTCCAGCGGGCAATGGTGGCCTTGCGGATCAAATCGCCAAAGACGGGCAGCTTCAAAAGCAGTTTATCCATGACCTGCTGCATTTTCCTGCTGCGTTTCCAGACGTAGAAGAACGCGTATAAACCTCCGCCAATTACCGAAAAGATCAGATACCAATATTGCACGAAGAAATCGGAGATGTTCATCAACATTACAGTTGGCGCAGGCAGATTTGCGCCGAAGCCCTCGAACAGTTCCTTGAAGGCGGGAATCACGAAGATCATGATCACGGCGGTGATGATAAATGCGACCACGATGATAGAGGTCGGGTAGAACAGGGCCGATTTGATCTTGCTCTTGAGGGCCAGGGATTTTTCCATATAGGTTGCCAGGCGTTCCAGCAGGCCATCAAGAATACCCGCGGCTTCACCGGCACCAATTAAATTGCAATAAAGGTCATCGAAGTACAGCGGATATCTTCTGAATGCCTGTTGCAGACTGCTGCCAGTCTCCACCTCGGTCTTGATGCTGAGCAGCAACCTGGAAACGGATGGATTGCTATGCCCCTTGCCGACGATGTCGAACGCCTGCAATAGCGGCACGCCTGACTTCATCATGACCGCAAGCTGGCGTGTGAACAGCGTTATATCTTTGGGGGTTATGGCCTTGCCAGTGGCACGCAGGCGTTTAATCTTGATAACGTTCACGCCCTGGCGGCGCAGATGGGCGGACACGCTGGCCTCGCCGGGCGCGCGCATTTCTCCCTTGACCGTTTTGCCTGATTTGTCCTTGCCCTCCCAGCTATATGAAAATTCTTTCGGTTTTTGGGGCTTTTGCGCGACAGCCATAGTGTCTTCCTTGGTTCACTCAATAAGTGTTGCGGGCATGATGCCGAGCTTTGCGCTTCTTGTAAAGCCGAGGAGGCGGGGCATCAGGTGATAAATATGCCGGCGAGTCAACAGAATCCTTTCTACTGTTGTTTTTTTGGTTGAGCAGGAAAAATACGCGCCACTTTCACGATGCGATCCTGGGTCTGGATGATCTCTATCGGATAGTCGGCGATCTTCAGGCTGGTCCCTGTTTCCGGAATGTCCTCGAGGTGTTCCAGAATAAGGCCATTCAGAGTTTTTGCTCCTTCCAGCGGCAGGTGCAACCCGAGCTTGCGGTTGAGTTCGCGCAGGCTACTGCTGCCTTCCAGCAGGAAACTGCCATCCTCATGGCGCAGGAACTTTCCGGATTGAATGGGGGATTGGGTAGTGAATTCGCCGACGATCTCTTCAAGGATGTTTTCAAGCGTCACCAGGCCAAGCAGTTCGCCGTATTCATCCACCACCAGCCCCAGCCTTCTGTGGCGTTCCTGAAATTGCTGCAATTGCTTGAGCAACGGCGTGTCGGATGGAATGAAATAGGGTTCCTTGAGTATCGAGCGCAGCTGGTCAAGATCCATCTTTGCTTCAATCAACAGGGAAGGTACGCGCTTGAGGTGCAGGATACCGATGACGTTGCTGGGTGTGTCGGCGTATACCGGCAGCAACGTGTGGTGGCAGGTGATTATCTGCTGGCGCAATTCCTTCGGGTCAGCGTTGATATCAAGCGCCTCGATCTGATTGCGCGGCACCATCACGTCGTTCACGGTGATGCGCTCCAGATCCACAAGGTTGAGCAGCATCTTCTGGTGTTTGCGCGGCAGAAAATGCTCGGCATCCAAAACCAGTCCGCGCAATTCCTCCAGTGTCACTTTCTGCTTGCTCTGATCGGTCTGGATCTTTATACGCAACAGCCACAGGAAGCCCTTTACGATTGCAGTGGCCACCGAGACCACCGGGTGGAACAATGTGATGAGTGGCGTGAGCACATAACTGGCCGGCAGGGCAATGCGTTCTGGATAGCTCGCCGCGATAATTTTGGGCATGATCTCGCTGAATACCAGCAGCGCGAAGGTGACTGCCAGCGTGCCGACCAGGATCGCCCAATCGTTTTGTCCGAACAGCCGGAGGATGATGATGTTGGTTACCGCTGCAGACGCGACGTTGAGCAGGGTGTTGCCCAGCAGGATGGAGCCGAGCAGTTTATCCACCTTGCCGAGCAGGCGGTTGACCAGTTTGGCGCTGCGATTGCCTTTGCGAACCAGGCTGTTCAGGCGGTAGCGGTTGATTGCCATCATGCTGGTTTCCGAGCCGGAAAAGAATCCGCTTAATACCAGCAGCAAAAACAGGATTGCAAACAGCGTGCCTATTGAGATGTCGTCCAAAATGAAGATTCAGTTGTGGTTGACGTTTAGAATAGTGTGCGAGAGGTGTGCGGGTGTCAAGCTGCGCGTCTGCTGCTCCATATCATCAAGAATACGCCGCCAATCGCCATGGGAAGACTCAGCCACTGTCCCATGCTCATGCCCATAGATAGCAGTCCGAGAAAGTCATCCGGCTCGCGGGTAAATTCGACCAGAAACCGGATGCTTCCGTAACCGACCAGGAACAGGCCTGACACCATGCCGGTGGGACGAGGCTTTCGCGCATACACCCAGAGCATTACAAACAGCAGCAAGCCCTCCAAGGCGAATTCGTATAGCTGGGAAGGGTGGCGCGGCAGGTTGTCCACCTTGGGGAAAACCATCGCCCAGGGAAGATCGGCGGGGCGACCCCACAATTCGCCATTGATGAAATTTCCGATTCGCCCAAACGCGAGGCCCGGCGGAACCAGGGGGGCGATGAAATCGGTGATCTGCAGCCAGCGCAAATTCTTCTTGTATGCCAGCCATGCCATCGCAGTCAGCACGCCGAGAAATCCGCCGTGGAAAGACATGCCACCCTGCCATACATGGAATATCTCCAGCGGGTGCGAGAAATAATAAGCAGGTTTGTAAAACAGCACATAACCCAGTCTTCCACCGAGAATCACGCCGATCACGCCGTAGAACAACAGGTCATCAAGCAGTTTGGCATCGATCAGCGTATCGTTCAGCGTGGATATGCGCTTGCGACCCAGCCACAAAAAGGTCATGAAGCCTGCGAGATACATCAGCCCGTACCAGTGTATCGCCAGGGGACCGAGGTGGATGGCGACGGGATCGAATTGCGGATGAACGAGCATGAGCGAATCAGGTAAAATCGATGCGCCGATTATACGGGTATCTCGACAAATCGCTCAAACACGCCGCATTTAGGAAGAAAGGGGATAAAGTGATAACAGCGCAGCAATTGAACAAGCAGTTCGGCATCAAGGGGCAATTGGATTTTCGCGAGGATGCAAGCGGTCTGATCGTTGCAGAGATCGATAATGAACTGTCAACGGCCTCGCTGTGTTTGCAGGGCGCGCACCTGATGAGTTGGCAGCCAAAAAGCCAGGTTCAACCGGTGGTGTGGCTGTCGCGTGATGCCAAGCTTGCAGCCGGAAAATCGATACGTGGCGGTGCGCCGGTGTGCTGGCCGTGGTTCGGCGCGCATGCGACCGAATCCGGTTTTCCCGGACACGGTTTTGCGCGAACTGTACCGTGGCAAGTGGTCGAGTCGGGCAGCGAACCTAGCGGAGCAACCCGCCTTACGTTGAGGCTGGTGGAAAGCGACAAGACCCGGACGCAGTGGCCCCATGCTTCGCGGCTTGAACTTACCGTGATAACAGGACAGACATTGCGCTTGGAACTGGTCACCGAGAATGCCGGCACGACCGATTTCGAGATTGGCGAAGCCCTGCATACTTACCTTCGAATCAGCGACATTGCCGTTGTTCGCGTGACAGGACTTGATGGTTGCGATTACTGGGACAAGGTCGGCAATCCAGCGCTCAGGAAACAATCGGGCGCGATTGCATTTTCGGGAGAAACCGACCGCGTGTATATAAACACAGCCGCCGAATGCGTGATCGAAGACGATAAACTTGAACGCCGTATCCTCGTCACCAAGTCCGGCAGCCTGTCTACGGTGGTATGGACTCCATGGACAGAAAAAGCGGCCAAGATGGGCGACATGGGGCAACCGGACGGCTGGCGCGAGATGGTATGCGTGGAGTCGGCGAATGCGATGGAAAATGTGGTCAAGGTTGCCACAGGAACCCGGCATACACTGATCGTCGAATATCGTGCAGAGAAGATGCAGTAGATCTTCAGGAACAATGCCAGGGCAAGAAAGGGTCGGCAATATTGATTTTGACTGGATGAATCTTTCCGTTCAGTTGCTGTTGGGTATCTTCAGCATCGACCAATAATGGAGGGATTTATGGCTTTCAAACTGATATGTGTGATGTGTTTAGGGTGTCGGCAAGATTGCCTTTGTTAAGAACAAGCCGGGAAGGCCGCTTGGAGAAGTTGACCAGATTAGTAGGTTGGCAAATCAATCGGAGTTGTTTAGAATCGCCGTCGAAGGAAAACCTTCGCATTGAATTACAGGGAATTTTAATCACAAAAACGGAGAATTTAAAGAATGAAATCTATTATTACAGGTATGGCTGTAGCAGGTTTGATGGTTGCTGGTAACGCTATTGCGGCAGATATGCCCCCACTGGCTAAGAAAATGAATTGCACAGCATGCCATGCTATCGACAAGAAGATCGTTGGCCCGGCCTGGATGGACGTTTCCAAGAAGTACAAGGGCGACGCGGGTGCAGCAGAAAGACTGCAAGTCAAGGTATCCAAGGGCGGTTCAGGAAACTGGGGGACCATGCCTATGCCTGCCAACGACGCAGCAGGCACCAAGCAAGCCGAGATCAAGGAATTGGTTGCATTTGTTCTGGGTCTGGCCAAATAAGGTCTGATCGAAGGTTCGGGAGCAATCCTGAAAAAGCCGGCGTGAGCCGGCTTTTTTGTTGTCTGAATCCATAGAAAACAAGTATTGCACTTGAGTCTGCCGCCAGTTCGGGGTTTAATCCGTCTGGCTACGAAACAAGATTCAGGGAGAATACATGAAATATTTCAAGCCGGCATGCTGGTTATTGTTGCTGTTGTTGTCTCGACAGGTATTTGCGGCAGATGAGACTGTCGATGCATTTTTCGGTGCGATCAACGGATTTCTGGCGCAGATCATTTTCTTCGATGTGTTCCCGGGTCAGCGGGAGATGCCGTTTATTGTTGCGTGGCTGATTGTCGCAGCTGTATTCCTGACACTCAGATTCAATTTCGTAAATCTGCGCTTGATGCGCCATGCGTTCCGGATCATCCGCGGGAAGTACCGCACAGCCGATGATCAGGGAGAAGTCACCTCTTTTCAGGCGCTTTCGACCGCACTCTCCGCTACTGTCGGTCTGGGCAATATCGCCGGGGTGGCGATCGCAATTTCCATCGGCGGACCCGGTGCGACATTCTGGATGATCGTGGCGGGATTCCTGGGCATGACCACCAAGTTTACCGAAGCCAGTCTCGCGCAGATGTATCGCGAAGTGCGTTCCGACGGCAGGCTGATGGGCGGTGCGATGGAGTATCTTTCCAGAGGCTTTGCAGAGAAGGGCGCCCCTCGCCTCGGTAAAGTACTCGCCATCATGTTTGCGATCTTTACCATCTTCGGTTCGTTCGGCGCAGGGAGCGCGTTTCAGGTCAGCCAGTCGATGGGTGCGGTGCAGGAGCAGGTACCGTTCTTCCGTGAATTGCCCATTGCTTATGGTTTGGTTATGGCGATCGCGGTAGGGATGGTTATCATCGGAGGGTTGCGTCGTATCGCGCATGTTGCTGAGGCGATAGTCCCGATCATGGTCATTATTTACGTGAGTGCATGTCTGTGGATCATTATTGGCGATGCAGCAATGTTGCCGGTGGCCTTTGGCAAAATCTTCACTGAGGCATTTTCGCCTTTGGCTGTAGCGGGGGGTATGGTGGGCTCTCTCGTGCAGGGGTTCAAGCGCGCGGTATTTTCCAGCGAGGCCGGGCTGGGTTCTGCCGCTATTGCCCACTCTGCCGCATCGGTGAAGTATCCGGTGCGTCAGGGTCTGGTTGCATTGTATGAGCCGTTTATCGATACCGTGGTGATTTGCACCATGACCGCGCTGGTTATCGTCATTACCGGCGTATATAACGCACCGGAGTATGAGTACATACGTGCGGCCAGTCAGGGAGCTGCATTGACTTCGATGGCATTTGCGACCGTTTCGGACTGGTTTCCTATGATACTCACGATGTCCGTGGTGCTCTTCGCCTACAGTACGGCTATTTCCTGGTCATATTATGGCGAACGTTGCTGGGTATATTTGTTCGGAGAGCGTTATTCGATTCTGTACAA
>QJWF01000153.1 GCA_003235435.1 Nitrosomonadales bacterium | reverse complement strand
GGAACGTTCAACACCAATGTGCTGGGCACCATCGGCTGGGTTCGGGATAGCCGGGACAGTGCGATCTATACCACCGAAGGAACGGTTCAGCGTGTCTTTACGGAAATAGCCTTGCCGGTGTTCGATATGCGCTACTACAAACTGAATTACCTGCACCAGTTGTTTTATCCCGTGAACAGCGATATCACACTGTTGTTGCACGGCGAAGCCGGTATAGCGGGAGGTTACAACGGCAAGGAATTGCCGTTCTTCAAAAACTTTTATGCGGGTGGTCCCGGATCGGTGCGGGGTTACGATTCCAGCTCGCTGGGCCCGCGAGATTCCACCGGTCTGGTGCTGGGCGGGCCGCGCCGCGTGGTCGGCGGGGTGGAGCTGATGACGCCGTTTCCGGGCATGGACAAGGAAAAATCAGTGCGCTTGAGCGGATTTATCGATGCGGGTGCGGTATATGGTCCCGGAGACCAACCGGGCAGTGCTGGATTGCGTTACTCTGCGGGCGTGGCCTTTACCTGGTTGTCGCCAGTGGGACCGCTTAAATTCAGTTTCGCACGGCCACTCAACAAACAGTCTGTGGACAAGATCCAGCCATTCCAGTTTACTTTGGGTTCAATTTTCTGATGAAACAACTAGCCATTCCACCAAGCAACCAAAAGACAGTTGCCAAGTGGCTGGTTATGATGAAACAACCAGCCGAACCAATAAGTGCGATGATACACGCGCTAAATGGCTGGTTAAAACCCATTTGACTGACGTGATTTTTTCTGGCTATTCTAAAAAAACAGTCAACAATTGTTGCCAATCAGCGGTCCATATGTTGGTAATATACGCCAATTGGGCCATGGTAAATCTTTCATGCACGCTCAGCCATGCCGGCAATGAAAGCCGGCAAAGTTGGAGGCATAAAGAGTAGATGGCTATGGATGGAGAGAGGGATAGATGATGAAGACCATTATCAGAGCCGGAATACTGACAATTTTGCTCTGTGCAGGATTTGTTCAGGCAGGAGATTTCAAGGTTGGTGTAGTCGATACCGAGCGGGTGTTGCGCGAGTCTGTTCCAGCAATGAATGCTGAAAAGAAAATAGAGAAGGAATTTTCCGGACGCGATGAAGAAATCAAGAAACTGATCAGGCAGGCCAAGGATTTGCAAACCTTGCTGGAAAAGGAGGGTGCTGCAATGTCCGATACCGAGCATCGCAACAAGGAACGCGAATTGACTGCCATAAACGTGGACTTGCAGCGCATGCAGCGAGAGTTTCGCGAGGATCTGAATCTGCGCAAGAACGAAGAATTGGCCGTGGTGCTGGAACTTGCCAACAAGGCCATCCAGACGATTGCAGATGCTGAAAAATTCGACCTGATTCTTCAGGAAGCAGTGTATCGCAATCCGAAGATAGACATAACCGACAAAGTGATCAAGCAACTCGCCGCTGAAAAATCCGATGTCAAAACTGACAGCAAAAACCATAAGGACGGCAAATAAACGGAATTGCTCGCATGTCAGCCTCATACCGATTATCCGAAATCGCGGCGCAGTTTGGCGGGAGAGTGCTGGGTGATGCCGGGGTTCGTATCAATCAGATTGCCTCGCTAGAAGCCGCGAAGCCCGATCAGATCAGTTTCCTTGCCAACAGCAAGTACCGTTCTCAACTTGCCAGCACCATGGCCGGTGCCGTTATCCTGGCCGAGCAGGATGCGGATTCGACCGAGTTGCCACGCATCGTTTCGGATAATCCTTACGCATATTTTGCGAGAGTCTCTGCTCTGCTCAATCCTTTGCCTGAAGTCAAACCCGGCGTGCATCCCAGTGCGGTCATCGGCGCGGGTGCAAGGATCGACTCTACCGCTAGCGTCGGCGCAACCGCTGTGATCGGTGAAGGCGCTTCGATAGGCGCCCATAGCATTATCGGCGAAGGCTGCTGCATAGGAGCGAATGTCTCGATCGGTTGCCGTGCCAGGTTGTATCCGCGCGTGGTGATATACCAGGAATGCGAGATCGGCGATGACCTGATCGCCCATTCCGGCGTGGTGATAGGAGCTGATGGTTTCGGCATTGCGATGGATCAGGGACGCTGGATCAAGATCCCGCAAATCGGGCGTGTCGTGATCGGCAATGATGTGGAAATAGGCGCAAATACCACCATCGACCGCGGCGCATTGGACGATACGGTGATCGAAGACGGCGTTAAACTGGACAACCAGATTCAGGTGGCTCATAACGTTCGTATCGGAGCGCATACCGCAATTGCGGGTTGCGTTGGCATTGCCGGCAGCACCACCATCGGACGTTACTGCCGGATCGGCGGCAGCGCCGGTATTCTGGGGCACCTCAAAATAGCCGATCATGTCGAGATCGCAGCATTCACGCTGATCGGAAAGTCCATCCACGAAGCGGGGTCATACGCGGCAATTTTCCCGTTCTCTTCAGCGGAAGACTGGCGTAAAAATACGGTTCATCTTCGTCACCTGGATGACCTGGTGAAGCGCGTCAAGACGCTGCAACATGAAATTGAGTCATTGAAATTGAAAAGTTAAACCTTGCACCGCAAAGGCAACCGCAATAAGGGAACAGCTAATGAACAACAAAATCGAAACATCCGTGTCCGGCCAGCAGATGGACATCCACGAGATTCTCGAGCATCTACCGCATCGCTACCCATTCCTGCTGGTGGATCGAGTATTGTCAATCGACCCGAACAAGGAGATCGTCGCGTTGAAAAACGTCACGATCAACGAACCGTTCTTTCCGGGGCATTATCCCCATCATCCCGTGATGCCCGGCGTATTGATCATCGAGGCGATGGCCCAAGTTGCGGCTTTGCTGACTTTCAAGTCTTCAGGCACCAAGCCTGATGAAGGATCGGTATATTACTTTGCCGGCATCGATGCGGCGCGTTTCAAGCGGCCGGTAAGTCCCGGCGATCAATTGATAATCAAGGTGACGCTGGTCCGCAGCAAGAGCGGTGTTTCGAAATTCAGCGCGACCGCCGAAGTGGAAGGCCAACTCGCTGCCGAAGCAGAGCTGATGTGCACCGTAAAAACGGTTCCCTGATGATACATCCGACCGCTATCGTCCACTCCAACGCCATACTTGCCGATGATGTCGAGGTGGGCGCATATTCCTTGATCGGAGAACATGTCGAGATCGGTGCAGGAACGGTTGTCGGGCCGCATGTTGTGATCAACGGGCATACCCGGATCGGCAGAAACAACCGCATCTTCCAGTTCTGTTCTCTCGGGGAGATTCCCCAGGACAAGAAATATGCGAATGAACCGACTCGCCTCGAGATCGGCGATCACAACACCATACGCGAGTTCTGCACCTTCAATCTCGGCACGGCCCAGGATAAAGGGGTCACTCGCGTAGGCGATCACAACTGGATCATGGCCTACGTGCATCTGGCCCATGACTGCCAAGTGGGAAATCACACCATCTTCGCCAACAACGCACAATTGGCCGGCCATGTGGAGGTCGGGGATTACGCGATCCTGGGAGGCTTCACCGTGGTTCACCAGTTCGTCAGGATTGGTGCGCATATCATCACCGGCATGGGCACGATCCTGTTGCAGGACGTGCCGCCGTATGTGCTGGCATCCGGGAACCCTTGTGTCCCCCATGGCATCAATTCCGAGGGACTGAAACGGCGCGATTTTTCCAGCGCCAAGATCATGGCAATCAAGCGCGCTTACAAGGATTTGTACAAATCAGGTTTGAGTCTTGATGACGCTATAGCCTCAATCCGGTTGCAACTTGGCGAGCATTCCGAGCTGCAACCGTTGGTGGATTTCCTTTCCGCATCGGAGCGAGGAATAATCCGTTAACAAATTTCTACCTCAGGCTGCACCGAGAACACCGAAGAAATCGCGCAGGCGCGTTTGCAATTCCGTTGGTTTCGTGTCTTCCGTGGCTCCAGTTTTTGACTTGAAGGTTTTCTCATGCAACAGAAAAAGATCGTAATAGGAATCGTCGCGGGCGAAGCATCAGGCGATCTGCTCGGTAGCCATTTGATGACGGCACTGAATGAAGCGCAGCCCGGTTTGCGATTCGTCGGCATCGGCGGATCCAAGATGCAGGCTGAAGGGCTGGAGGTATTGTTCCCGATGGAAAAGCTGGCGGTGCGCGGTTATGTGGAAGTATTGCGGCATTACAGTGAAATCACAGGGATACGCAGCAGCTTGAAAAAATATTTTTTGGCCAACCGTCCGGATCTGTTCATCGCGGTGGACGCGCCGGATTTCAATCTGGATCTGGAACACGCGCTCAAGCAACGCGGTATACCCACCATTCACTACGTCAGCCCGTCGATTTGGGCTTGGCGAGGCGAGCGCATCCACAAGATAAAGCGCGCAGTGTCGCATATGCTCGTCCTGTTTCCTCATGAACCCAGGCTTTACCATGAGGCAGGTGTCCCGGTGGAATACGTCGGGCATCCGCTCGCCGATATGCTGCCTGAGCGGCCCAACCGTGCCGAGATGCGAGAGACGATGCGCATTCCTGATCAAGCCAAGATCTTCGCCTTTCTTCCTGGCAGCCGCCAGAGCGAGGTCACCCAGCTTGCGAGTACATATGTCGAGACAGCCAAACTGATATTGCAAAAGCTGCCTGATGCGCGGTTTTTGGTGCCGCTGATCAGCCGCGAGACACGCGGGATTTTCGAACAGGCTATATACGATAGTCATGCAAACGAGCTTCCGATAACTCTGCTGTTCGGCCATGCGCAGGATGCGATGACAGCGGCCGATGGGGTGCTGGTCGCTTCCGGAACGGCGACGCTTGAGGCGGCGCTGCTCAAGCGCCCGATGGTGATTACGTACCGGATGCCGGAATCGTCGTGGTGGCTGATGAAGCGCAAGAGTTACCTGCCGTATTTCGGCTTGCCCAATATCCTGTGCGGCCGGTTCGTCGTGCCGGAACTGATACAACAGGATGCTACCCCGGAAAACCTCTGCCAGGCTTTGCTCAATCTGCTGAACGACGGGGATGCGCTGGCAGAACTCGAGAAGACCTTTGTCGAATTGCATCGGTCGCTCAGGCAAAACACGGCCCGGAAGGCGGCCGGTG
>QJWF01000077.1 GCA_003235435.1 Nitrosomonadales bacterium | reverse complement strand
CCACAGTTGCAACCAGTGAACCTCAACATTTATACAGTCGTGCCTTCGCCGGCGTTACAAGGTGATAGAGGGAAGACAGCAGGGACGGTAAGTGAGAGTGCGGCAGTGGATAGCGCTATTCAGGATCTGAACACAGGAGCCGTGAATGTCGTGCCGAACACTACCACTCTGCATCCAATCATAGACGACCACAATGGGGCAGCACCACCGACCGTGTACTGAGCAAAGCTATTTGATTGCTGAGAAATTATTATTTTTACATGGTTATCAATGAGTTATTATATCCGTTGAGCCAACTCGGCAGCTTTCCCAGTGTAAGTATCGGGCGAAAGCTGTATCAAGCGCTGCTTTTCCGCCTCGGGAATGTCCAGAGATTTGATGAAAGCCTGCAATGACGTGCGGTTGATACCCTGCTTGCCACGTGTAAGTTCTTTTAGTTTGTCATAAGCGTTCTCTATCCCATAGCGGCGCATCACGGTCTGGATCGGCTCTGCCATCACTTCCCAACTTGAATTCAGGTCATCTGCTATGCGCTGGGCGTTAACTTCTAGTTTGTTCAGGCCTCTCAAGCAGGATTCGTAAGCGAGCAGGGTATAACCCAGCGCTACACCCATATTCCGCAATACTGTGGAATCGGTAAGGTCACGTTGCCAACGCGAGATTGGTAGCTTTTCGCTGAGGTGGCGCAGCAGTGCATTGGCCAAGCCGAGGTTTCCTTCGGAATTTTCGAAATCGATCGGATTGACCTTGTGCGGCATCGTGGAAGACCCGACTTCCCCCTTTATGACTTTCTGTTTGAAATAGCCCAGCGAAATGTAGCCCCAGATATCGCGGTTCAGATCGATCAAAATGGTGTTGATTCGCGCATAGGCATCGAACAGTTCTGCAATGCAATCATGCGATTCGATCTGGGTGGAATAGGGATTGAAAGTGATGCCGCGTGCGCTGACAAATCTTTCTGCAAATGCTTCCCAATTCACCTTGGGATAGGCCGCCAGATGAGCGTTGTAGTTGCCCACTGCGCCGTTGATTTTGCCAAGAATTTCCGTTTCAGCGAGACTCCGTGCGGCACGTTGCAATCGATACACTACGTTAGCCAACTCCTTGCCCATTGTGCTTGGCGTTGCGGTTTGGCCGTGAGTGCGGCACAACATCGGCAGGTCAGCGTGTTGATGAGCAAGATTTTTCAGGCGCCCGATCAGTACCTGCAACGCGGGTAGCATTACGGCATCGCGCGAGCCCTTTAACATCAAGGCATGGCTGAGATTGTTGATGTCTTCTGAGGTACAGGCAAAATGAATGAACTCCAGCGTCTTTGCAGTTTCCGGATTGTTGGAGAGTTTTTCCCGCAACCAGTATTCGACGGCTTTGACATCGTGGTTGGTGGTTGATTCGATGTTCTTGATCGAGAGTGCGTCAGTCTCGCTGAAGTTGGCATTTAGCGTGTCCAGCTGTGCAATTGTTGCAACTGAAAAAGGCGGAATCTCGGGGATCGGAGCATGTTCGCTGAGTGCTTTGAGCCATTCGATTTCTACTTGTACGCGAAAACGGATCAGGGCAAACTCACTGAAGTAATTGCGCAGGGCATCCACCTTGCCGTGATAACGTCCATCCAGCGGGGAGAGGGCGGTGAGTTTGGTTAATGTGGTCATGGCAACCCTTGAAACGTAAAGGGCGTATTTTACGCGAATCAGGTCGGTCTTTGTTCCATGATTGGGCCACCCTGTTCGATGATTGCGCCACCTAGACAAACTTCAGCATCGTAGATCACCACAGACTGACCCGGGGTCACTGCCCATTGCGCTTCGACAAAGTCGATTTCACAGCGCTTATCGACAAGCTGGTTGAAATGACAGGGCGCGTCGGCTTGGCGATATCGGGTCTTGGCACCGTAGGAATGACCAAGCTCTGGGGCTGTCCCGCTGATCCAATGGCAGTCCAGCGCGGTCAGGCTAGGCGCGAGCAGCGCTGGGTGGTCATGTCCCTGCACCACGATCAGCCGGTTGTTGGCCATGTCCTTGCCAGCCACGAACCATGGCTTGCCGGATGCCTCTTTGGTACCCCCTATACCCAAGCCCTGGCGTTGTCCAAGAGTATAGAACGACAGCCCTATGTGCAATCCGACGACTTTTCCTTCTGGCGTATGCATTTCACCAGGCCTTGTGGGAAGATAGCGATTGAGGAATTCGCGGAACGGTCGCTCGCCGATGAAGCATATGCCAGTACTGTCCCGCTTGGCGTGGTTGGGCAAACCATGTTGTTCGGCAATAGCGCGAACCTGGGATTTCAAAAGCTTTCCAAGTGGGAACATTGCCTTGCTCAATTGCCTTTGGTTCAAGCGATAGAGAAAGTAGCTCTGGTCCTTGCTTTCGTCGCTGGCCTTAAGCAACTGGAATTTGCCATCGATTTCACGCACTTGCGCATAGTGTCCGGTGGCGATGGTATCCGCCCCCAGTTCAATAGCATGGTCGAGAAAAGCCTTGAATTTTATTTCCGAGTTGCACAGGATATCTGGGTTGGGAGTACGGCCGGCCTGATATTCGCTAAGGAAATAACTGAAAACCCTTTCCTTGTATTCGCTGGCGAAATTGACTGCCTCGATCGGGATGCCGATGGTGTCGGCCACAGAGACTGCATCTAGCAGATCCTGGCGCGACGAGCAGTATTCATCGTTGTCCTCGTCCTCCCAGTTCTTCATGAACAGGCCGATCACGTCATAGCCTTGCTGTTTCAATAGCAAGGCAGTGACAGCGGAATCCACCCCGCCGGACATTCCGACCACGATAGTTTTACTCATAGTGCACCAATAAATCGAGCGGATAACGTTTACCCGCAAGATAATCTTCCATGCAGCGCAAGATCAACGGACTGCGGTGGAACGCTTGTGTAGCGCGGATTTCATTTGGAGTCAACCAGATGGTCCGCAGGATGCCGGCATCCAATTGACGGTCAGGTTCATGGCCGGTGATATTTCCGGAAAAGGCAAAACGGAGATAAGTAGTGTCCGATTCAGAAGAATGCCAACGATAGATGCCGAGAAGATTTAGCGGGACAAAGTGGTAAGCTGACTCTTCCAGTACCTCGCGCGCTACCGCAACTTGCAGTGATTCCGCAGTCTCTAAATGTCCAGCAGGTTGATTGAAACGTAAACCTTGCGATGTTTCCTCCTCAACCAGCAAGAACTTTCCATCGCGTTCGATTACAGCGGCGACAGTGACATTTGGTTTCCAAATCATGTTTGCATTCTACGAATAATAAAAGGCAGGGTCACCCCTGCCTCATTATAGTGGTGCGTGTTAACTTATTTTGCGGCAGCGGGAGCTGTGTCAGTCTCAGCACCTTCAGTCTTCTTGGCTTTCCTGTGCTTTTTGGATTTCTTTGCTGGTGATGTTGCATCAGCCTTGGCTAGATGTGTTTTTTTAACCTTCATACGCTTGCCGGACTTTTTTTCACCGGCTGCAGCATCAGCCTTGGCATCAGGTGTAGCCGCCGAAGTAGATGGAGCAGCTTTGGCTGGAGCCATCGCTTCGTCAGCAGCTAAAGCCGAGTAAGAAACGGAAGCAAAGAAAGCAGCGAGCAGTACCGATAACAGTTTGGTCATTATGAACTCCGAACATTAATTGATAAATTGGTTTAGACACTGGCGTGTCGATGCCCATAACGCCCTGCTTAATTGTTCGGTTGACACCGATTCATGGAAAAAAACACGTGGTGCCGGGGGGGGGACTCGAACCCCCACGTTCTCTCGAACACCGGATTTTGAGTCCGGCACGTCTACCAGTTCCATCACCCCGGCTAGGGGGGCGCATTATCCATGATGCCATAGCCAACATCAACTACAATTCCACAATTGCAATATTTCTATTCGCGCTCATGCGTACTGACGAGTTTGATTATTCCCTTCCAGAGCGGTTGATTGCACAGTATCCTGCAGGTCAGCGAGGCGGCAGCCGTTTGCTGCATTTGCATGAAGGAAGGTTGGAGGATCGCCGCTTCACCGATTTGCCGCAACTGCTGCGGACTGGGGATGTGTTGGTTCTGAATGACACTCGGGTTATCAAGGCGCGCTTGCTTGGCAGCCGGGAATCGGGCGGTAAAATCGAGGTGTTGGTCGAGCGCGTGGTGGACGACCATGAAGTACTGGCGCAAGTGCGCTCCAGCCATGCGCCCAAGGCCGGAAGCATATTGAATCTGTCAGGGGGCTTAATGGTTCGTGTGCTGGGCCGGCAGGGTGAATTCTTTCATCTGCGCTTTGAACAAGATAACGATGTATACGCCTTGCTGGAACAGCATGGGCAATTGCCGCTGCCGCGGTATATCGCTCACACCCCGGATGCCGGCGATGAACAGCGCTATCAGACCGTATTTGCCCGCGAACCCGGTGCGGTGGCAGCGCCAACTGCCGGGCTGCACTTTGATGAAGCGATGTTGCAATCCTTGCGCAACAAAGGGGTGAAGGTCGCTTATGTCACTTTGCACGTCGGTGCCGGTACATTTCAGCCTGTGCGTGCCGAACTGGTACATGAGCATGCCATGCATAGCGAGTGCTACGAGATACCTCAGGCGACCGTGGACGCTATCGCCTCTGCGCGCACAGCGGGGGGGCGAGTGGTTGCGGTCGGCACGACCAGCTTGCGCGCGCTGGAGAGTTCATCAGCGAGTGGCGAGTTGGTAGCCGGGGAGGGGGAAACTCAGATCTTCATCACGCCGGGCTATCGATTCGTGGTGACGGATGTTTTGCTAACCAATTTTCATTTGCCCAGATCGACACTGCTGATGCTGGTATGCGCTTTCGGCGGGATGGCTGATATGCTGGAAGCTTATCGGTATGCAGTTGAACAAGAGTATCGCTTTTTCAGTTATGGCGACGCGATGTTGATTGAAAGAAAACCATGAGGTTTACGCTGCTTAAAACCGACGGCCTGGCCCGTCGCGGCACTTTACAGCTTGCCCATGGCACGGTCGAAACGCCTGTGTTCATGCCGGTGGGAACCTATGGCACGGTCAAGGCGATGTCTCCCGGTGAACTGAAAGAAATTGGCGCGCAGATCGTACTTGGCAACA
>QJWF01000021.1 GCA_003235435.1 Nitrosomonadales bacterium | reverse complement strand
TTACAGGAGACTATCATGCTTAAGAAAACTTTGACTATGGCTGCATTGGCTGGCGCCTTGGTGTTCAGTAACGGATTTGTTTTGGCTGCCGATCAGGATCGAGATCAGACGCGGTCACAAGATCAAACCAGGGACAGGATCAAGGATAGAGACCAGGATAGAGACCAGGATAGAGACCAGGACAGGGTATATGGCAGCCAGCTTATGACACAACAGGAACGCAATGAATACCGCAACAAAATGCGCTCTGCAAAAACCGAGCAGGAACGTGAGCAGATCCGCGCAGAACACCACGAGCGCATGAAGGTGCGTGCCAAGGAACGCGGAGTGACTCTTCCCGATGATCCGCCTGCCAGGGGCGGGGCCATGAAACCGGGCGCCGGGATGGGGCCGGGCGGCGGGATGGGTTCGGGTGGTGGAAGAGGCCGTTGAGCACGCGCAAGGGGATATGGTGCCGAATGCAGTGAATTCGTATTGACGCATCATTCAGAGAGGGTATGCTGTCATATAGAAATTTGCGGCGAGATTAGTCTCGCCGCGCTTTTCGCATTCCGGTAGACTTCGCGGAAAAGGTGAACGCAATATGAAAAACAATCTATTGGCGATTTTCCTGATTGCCGCCTTGAACAGCGCTGCTGCATGGGGAGCCGAGGACGAAAAGTCAAATCTGTCCGTGGGATTCAAATACAGCTCAGGTAATTACGGGCTGGCCTCAAATACCAACATTCTCATAGCCCAGTTGGAGGGGATGTACAGGATAGGCAATTGGGGGTTCGGTTTCACAATTCCACACATCTGGATCACCGGCCGTGGTGTGGTATTGCCCGGCGGCATTCGTTCGAAGGCGCCTCCATTGCCGGAAAGCACGACGTATTTCGGCTTGGGTGATATCGAGGCGGCCGCAACCTACAACATTTTTTCGCATGGAGAAGATGGTACGCGCGTAGATCTGACCGGCAAGGCAAAATTCGGCAGCGCCGAAAAATATCTGGGTACAGGCGAGAATGACTATGCGGCTCAGGTATCCTTGCGCCGGCAACTGGACAGGTTCACACCTGCGTTCACGCTGGGTTATGAAACTTTTGGCAGCCCTGCTGGAATCAAGTTGAATAATGCCGCTTACGGGATTCTTGGCGGTGATTACCGGGTCGCCGAACAGAGGCATACTGGCTTTGATTTCCTGCTGGCCCAGAAAAATTCAGCTGATGGAACGGGTCGACGCGAGCTGACCGCCTATCTCAGCCAGGGAATAGGCGACGATATCTATATACGCGGCTACGTGCTCAAGGGATTTTCCGACGGGAGTCCGGATGGGGGTTTCGGCGTGATGTGTGTTTCGTATTATTAGATCTGCTCGAAAAAACAATTTTAGACCCCCTTTTTGCCTGTCGTCGAGCCCCTGTTCCGATACCCGCTGTGCCAGCTGCTTTATCCCAGCAGTTGCTTCACGTGGTCACGTTCCTCAAGAAGCTCCTTATAGCTCTCTTCCATGTGTTTGTGCCCCAGCGTGCTGATGGACAGACCCTGAACGATTTTGTAATGACCGTTTTTGCAGGTTACCGGGAAACCGTAGATCACACCTTCGGGAATTCCATAGCTGCCATCGGACGGAACGCTCATGGTCACCCAGTCGTTGTGGTGCGAACTGAGCATCCAATCGTGCATATGTGAAATTGCCGAATTCGCTGCACTTGCAGCGCTGGACAGGCCGCGCGTTTCGATGACTGCCGCGCCGCGCTTTTGCACGGTGGGGATGAATTCGCGTTCTACCCAATCCTGATCCGTCAGAAGTTCCCTTACCAGGCGGCCGCGTATCTCCGCGTGATCCAGATCGGGATATTGAGTGCCGGAGTGGTTGCCCCAGACGACCATCTTCATGATGTCGCGTACCGGCTGGAACAATTTAAGGGAAACCTGGGCAATTGCGCGGTTGTGGTCGAGCCGCATCATCGCGGTGAAGCTGCGCGGGTCCAAATCGGGTGCGTTCCTCATTGCAATCAACGCATTGGTGTTGGCCGGGTTGCCTACCACCAGCACCTTGACATGGCGTGCAGCATATTCGTTGAGTAGCTTGCCCTGTGCTGAGAATATCGCACCGTTGGCTTCGATCAGGTCCTTGCGTTCCATTCCTTTACTGCGCGGCCGGGCACCGATCAGCAGCGCGATCTCAGTATCCCTGAACGCGACTTTCGGATTATCGGTGATGATTACCTTCTGCAGCAGCGGGAAGGCGCAATCTTCCAGTTCCATCGCCACGCCACGCAACATTTGCTGAGCTTGGGGCAGGTCCAGCAATTGCAGGATGATGGGCTGATCGTGTCCCAGCATGTCGCCGTTGGCTACGCGGAACAAAGTGGCGTAGCCGATCTGTCCAGCGGCGCCGGTGATGGTGATGCGGACGGGTGCTTTCATCGGAGACTCCTTGTCATTGCCTTGGATGGTGCATCATAGTGCTTTTGGTTTTCTCATGTCACGCAAAAAGGTGTAGGATTGCGACAGTTAATATCATGTCATGGCGGTGAGTAAAAATGAACAAAAAACGCCCTAAGCACCTTGCACTGCATCTCATAAAACTGCCTTTGCCAGGATTCGTCTCGATTCTTCATCGTATCACTGGCCTGTTGCTATTCCTTGCCTTGCCGTTGTTGCTGTTGATGCTGCAATACAGTTTGCGTTCCATAGAAACTTATACCGAATTGATGGGTATGCTGGCACGTCCTTTGGCAAAACTGGCAATTCTGGGATTGGTATGGGCTTTCTTGCATCATTTTTGCGCCGGGTTGAGATATCTGGCGATAGACTTGCATTGGATCGGCAATATTGCCCAGGCGCGCAACAGCAGCTGGCTGGTGTTGTTCGCCAGCCTTGTGCTGACGGTTTTGCTGGGAGCAAAGCTATGGTGAATCGCGTTGTCACTGGAGCGCACTACGGCTTGCGCGACTGGCTGATCCAGCGCATCACCGCGGTGGTGATGGCGGCATATTGTCTGGCATTGGTCGGCTACCTGCTGCTCGCACCGCAACTTGACTACGACTTGTGGACCGCCTTGTATTCCAGCCAGGTGGTACGCACCTTTTCTCTGCTTTTCCTGATAAGCCTGTTTTATCACGCTTGGATAGGCATCCGGGACATCGTGATGGACTATGTAAAACCGGCCAGTGTTCGGCTGGCGTTGCATGTGCTTGTGATTATGGCTTTGTTGCTATATGTGATCTGGTCGGTGCAAATACTGTGGGGAATGTAATGGTGGATACCTCCATATATGCGTTTGTCGGGCGAATCGCGTCGTCACGTGCCCGTTCACTCCTCGCCTACAATTACGGTATGTCTCGTCGTTCGCTGAATGAGCTACCAGCCATTCGATTAAGCCCGCAAGTGGGCAAGTCGCTGGTTATGAGCGGCTCCTCGCGGTGCCCGCGCGACACGGTGGGGCGCAGCCCTCAGGTGCGGGAGCGCGGAGCAGCAGTCCTGCTCGCCCCAAATGTTTCGCATCGCCGTGTCCGGCCTGCCACTCCGATAAGCGAATTTCTAGAGGTATCCAATGGCAGTTGCTAAAAGAACTTTTGATGTCGTCGTCGTGGGCGCGGGCGGTTCCGGTATGCGCGCTGCGTTGCAACTGGCGCATGCCGGATTGAAAGTGGCGGTGCTTTCCAAGGTGTTTCCGACCCGTTCGCATACTGTTGCAGCACAGGGTGGTATCGCCGCATCGTTGGGCAACGTCAAGGAAGATAACTGGCACTGGCATATGTACGACACGGTGAAAGGCTCGGATTATCTCGGAGACCAGGATGCGATCGAGTTCATGTGCCGGGCTTCGTCCGAAGTGGTTTACGAGCTGGAGCATTTCGGCATGCCATTCGACCGTCTCGACAGCGGCAAGATCTATCAGCGTCCATTCGGCGGTCACATGCAAGAATACGGCAAAACCCCGGTCGATAGGGCGTGCGCTGCGGCCGACCGCACCGGCCATGCCCTGTTGCACACCCTGTATCAGCAGAACGTCAAAGCCAATACGCATTTCTTCATCGAATGGATGGCGCTTGATCTGATACGCGATGAAGACGGGGATGTGCTTGGCGTGACGGCGCTGGAAATAGAAACCGGCGAGGTGATGATGTTCCAGGCACGTGCCACGCTGTTTGCGACAGGCGGTGCCGGACGCATCTTCCAGTCCAGTACCAATGCCTATATCAACACCGGAGACGGACTCGGCATGGTGGCGCGCGCCGGCCTTCCGTTGGAGGACATGGAGTTCTTTCAGTTTCATCCGACCGGGGTGTACGGCGCTGGTGTTCTCATCACGGAAGGGGTGCGAGGCGAGGGCGGCTATCTTGTGAACAAGGATGGTGAACGGTTCATGCCCAAATACGCACCGACTGCCAAGGATCTGGCCAGCAGGGATGTTGTGTCGCGCGCCATGACGCTAGAAATCAACGAGGGGCGCGGTTGCGGCAAGCACGGCGATCACGTGTTCCTCAAACTGGATCATCTGGGCGATGACGTGATACGCCAGCGCTTGCCCGGCATCCGGGAGATCGCGCTGAAATTCGCTCACGTTGATCCGTCAAAGAAACCAATCCCGGTGATACCCACGGCGCATTACATGATGGGCGGCATCCCGACCAATTATCACGGGCAGGTCGTTGCACCCTACAAAACCGGTCCGGACGAAGTGGTGCGCGGGTTGTATGCCGTGGGTGAGTGTGCCTGCGTGTCGGTGCACGGTGCGAACCGCCTTGGTTGCAACTCCCTGCTCGATCTGATCGTGTTCGGCCGCGAAGCAGGTAGACAGGTCATTGAGGACTTGAAAATTGACTCCCATCCCAAGCCACTGCCTAACGATGCTGCCGAGCGTCCGTTGGCCCGTTTGGCGCGCCTGGAGAACCAAAAGGACGGCGAGCGCGTCGCAGATGTCGGCGATGCGATGCGCAAGAACATGCAAAAGCACTGCGGGGTATTCCGTTTTCCGGATCTGCTGGCCGAAGGAGTGATGCAGATCAAGAAGATCGCTGAGCGTGCCGCACATACCGAGATAAAGGACAAAAGCAAGATGTTCAACACCGCACGTATAGAAGCATTGGAACTGGATAACCT
>QJWF01000151.1 GCA_003235435.1 Nitrosomonadales bacterium | reverse complement strand
GCCAACGCGACCGGTTGCTCGTCCATCTATGGCGGCAACCTGCCTACCACGCCTTATTGCAAAAACGCCGAAGGGAGAGGTCCGGCGTGGAGTAATTCGTTATTCGAGGACAATGCCGAGTTCGGCTTGGGATTCCGCGTCAGCATCGACAAGCACGCAGAACAAGCAGCTGAATTGTTGGAGCAACTGAAGGACACAGTTGGCGGGGAACTGGCGGAAGCCGTCCTAAACGCCGACCAAACGACTGAGGCGGGCATCTTTCAGCAGCGCGAACGGGTCGGGGAATTGCGCCTGAAGCTCAAGGGAATCGATGCTGCCACGGCGCGCCAATTGGACAGCCTCGCCGAATATCTGGTGAAGAAAAGCGTGTGGATAATCGGCGGGGACGGTTGGGCCTATGACATTGGTTTCGGCGGTCTCGACCATGTTATTTCCACCGGCCGCAACGTCAATATCCTTGTGCTTGACACCGAGGTCTATTCAAATACCGGCGGGCAGATGTCCAAAGCTACTCCGCGCGGAGCGATCGCCAAGTTTGCCGCTGGCGGCAAACACGCCGGTAAGAAGGACCTGGCACAAATCGCCATGAGCTATGGACATGTATACGTTGCTCATGTGGCATATGGCGCCAAGGATACACATACGCTGAGGACATTCATCGAGGCAGAATCATACGATGGACCATCGGTCATCATCGCCTACAGTCCCTGCGGCGAACACGGCTATGACCTGAGCCACCAGCACCGGCAACAGGAATTGGCAGTCAAGACCGGCCACTGGCCGCTGTTCCGTTTCGACCCCCGGCGCACCCAGGAAGGCAAGAATCCGTTGTCACTGGATTCGGCGAAGCCGTCAGTATCCTACCGGGAGTTCATCCAGAACGAGCCGCGCTTCCGCGGCCTGTTGCGTGAGATGGATGAAGAGGGAGGAGAAGTTCAGGCTTACTACGACAACCAACTGCAACAGCATTTTGCTCTCTATGAGCATATGGCGGAAGGCTCAGGCAATGAAATCAAGACTGACGCAAAGAAACCTGCAGACGCATGAGCAGACGAAGCCGGCGTGGATCAAAATCGACGACTGCCAAGTAGAAACGCCTACATCACTTGAGAAAGATAAGTACCCAATTTCATATCAGAAGTGAGGATATGCTCAGTTAACCAATGCTCCAGGAACTCGATGTCTTCATCCGACACGGGTTTGGCTCCTTGAAGGATTTCCTGCTGCAGCTTCTTGACGCTGGTAATCAGTTCCCGGTGCTCCGCTTTGTGTTCCTCAATTCCCTCATAGCCGTACTTCAGCATCAGCCTTTCCTCATGGCTAAAATGCCAGATCGTACAATTGATCAGCTCTTTCAGAACCGCCGCCAGATAATCCGGGGATTCCCCTCCTGCTACGGAGTGGTTGAGAATATTAAAAATATTCACCAGTTTGCGATGATCTTCATTGATCTCATCGACTGCTACATCTAATACGTCACCCCAAACAATATCTTTCACAAGAATTCTCCCGTTTGGAAAAAACAAAACCCTAGAGGATATGAAAATATTCTAAAACGATAACTGCTCCTGTTCACTTAGGATCTTCTCCGGAATTCTTTGGCACAGGAACAATGGAACAACAATCGATTTAATGTTATCAGATATTGGGGTATTGAAAAGTCCCGAACTTTTCGGTTCTTCGCAATTTTCCGATATTGGCACAACCGCACTTCAGTTCATCCAAACTTGTTGGAGCGCGTATTGTACACCTCACCTGCTACTTCCTCTGGCGCGCCTCGCCAAGTTTCCGCCAGGTGTCCAATAGAGTATCAGGGTTCAGTGACATCGACTGTATGCCGATCTGCATCAGCCACTTCGCAAAGTCGAAATGATCCGAAGGTCCCTGGCCGCAGATGCCCACGTATTTGTCCAGCCGGTTGCAAGTGCTGATGGCCATCTCCAATAATCGTTTGACCGCAGCATCCCGTTCGTCGAAGCGGTTTGCCACCAGGCTGGAATCCCGGTCCAGTCCCAACGTCAGTTGGGTAAGGTCGTTCGACCCTATCGAAAAGCCGTCGAAATATTGCAGGAACTCTTCTGCCAGCAACGCGTTGGACGGGATCTCGCACATCATGATCAGGCGCAATCCGTTTTCACCACGCGTCAAACCGTGTTGGGAAAGCAGCTTGACGACTTCGCGCGCCTCCTGCAATGTGCGCACGAACGGAACCATGATCTCCACATTGGTGTAGCCCATGTCCTCGCGGACCCTTTTCATTGCCCGGCACTCCAGTTCAAAGCAGTCCCTGAAACTCGGCGCGACATAGCGTCCGGCACCGCGAAAACCGATCATCGGATTTTCTTCCAGCGGCTCGTAAAGTTCTCCGCCCAGCAGTTTTCGGTATTCGTTGGACTTGAAGTCAGACAAGCGCACGATCACCGGCTTGGGCCAGAAGGCAGCTCCAAGCGTGGCAATGCCCTCGGTCAATTTTCCCACATAGAATGACAGCGGATCGGCGTAACCCCGGGATTGCTTGAGCACGGCAGCCTTCAGGTCCGCGGGCAGGGTCTTGAATTGCAGGGCGGCCTTGGGGTGTATGCCGATGAGGTTGTTGATGACGAATTCCAGACGCGCCAATCCAATGCCTGCGGACGGCATTTGCGCAAACTCGAACGCTAGTGTCGGATTGCCCACATTCAACATCAATTTGACCGGCAACTGCGGTAACGCCTTTTCATCCTGCCGGGTAATTTCAAAAGGCAATTTGCCGCGGTAGACGAAACCCGTGTCGCCTTCCGAACAGGAAACGGTGACAATTTCATTTTCGCCAAGCACCTCCGTGGCGCGACCGCATCCCACGATCGCAGGAATACCCATTTCCCGCGCTATGATCGCGGCATGGCAAGTTCGTCCGCCGCGATTGGTGATGATGGCCGATGCCTTCTTCATCACCGGCTCCCAGTTGGGATCGGTCATGTCAGTAACCAGCACATCTCCCGCTTTCACTTTGCCCATTTCCGCCGCGCTCGGTACCAGGCGGACGGGTCCTATACCGATCTTCTGTCCGATCGCGCGGCCTTCAATCAGCACTTCACCGCGTTGCCTGAGATGAAATTTTTCCGTGCCGCCGGCAGCAACCCGGGATTGGACCGTTTCCGGTCGTGCCTGCAGGATGTAAAGCTTGCCGTCCTGCCCATCCTTGCCCCATTCGATGTCCATCGGCCTGCCGTAATGCTTCTCGATGGCCATGGCATGCCTTGCCAATTCCAGCACCTCCTTGTCGCTCAGCGAAAAACTGTCGCGCTCTTTCTGGGGTACTTCTTCGACATTCGTGGAACGTCCCGCGGAACGGTCTATGTTGAACACCATTCGTTGCTGCTTGGAACCTATGCTGCGGCGTACCAGAGCCGGATAACCGGAAGCGAGCATCTGCTTGTGGACATAGAATTCATCGGGATTTACCGAACCCTGCACCACCATCTCACCCAAGCCGTACGATGAAGTGATGAACACAACGTCGCGGAAGCCGGATTCGGTATCAATTGTAAACATCACGCCGGCTGCACCCTGATCGGAACGCACCATGCGTTGCACGCCCGCAGACAGGGCGACCGAAGAATCCGTATAGCCGGTATGGACACGATAGGAAATAGCCCTGTCGTTATAAAGCGAAGCAAAAACTTCCCTGATCGCGTGCAGGATATTGTCTATACCATGGATATTCAGGAATGTTTCCTGTTGCCCGGCAAACGAGGCGTCGGGAAGGTCTTCGGCAGTCGCTGACGAGCGCACCGCGAAACTGGCATCGCTGCCAGCCGCTAGCTCATCATAGTGTTCGCGTATCTCTTTCTCCAAACGAGGTTGCAGCGAGGCGGCTAATATCCAGCCGCGAATGTCTGCGCCGGTCTTGGCCAGCGCTTTCACGTCCTCCACATCCAGTGCATCCAGCGCTTGCTTGATACGCTGATCGAGGCCATTAACCTTCAGGAAATCACGATAGGCATCCGCCGTAGTGGCAAAGCCACCGGGCACTCTCACCCCAGATGCACCGAGATTGCTGATCATCTCGCCCAGCGAAGCGTTCTTGCCGCCAACCTTTCCGATGTCAGCCATGCCCAGCGACTGAAATGGAATCACATAGGGTTGCATGCCTGTTCTCCCGTCATGTTTTATTTGTTGTACTGCAGGTTTTTTCAGTACCCCGAACGACATTCATTCTTTTATATTTATTGCCTGGATAATCTGAACGGCGACCTCTTCGATCGACTTCGACGTCGTATCGAACCATTTTATACCTTCGCGGCGCATTATGCGTTCTGCAGCTGCAACTTCCTTGCGGCATGTGTCCAATGCGGCATAGTTGCTATCCGGTCGCCGTTCCTGTCGTATCTTGTGCAATTGTTCCGGAGAGATGGTCAACCCGAACAGTTTGTCACGGAAGGGCAACACAGTTTCGGGAAGACGGTCTCGCTCGAAGTCTTCCGGTATCAGCGGGTAGTTTGCAGCCTTGAGGCCGAATTGCATGGACAGATACAAACTGGTCGGGGTTTTGCCGCAACGCGAAACTCCGACCAATATCACGTCGGCATTTATCAGATCTGCATCCGAGATGCCGTCATCGTGCGCGATAGCGAAATTCATCGCAGCGATCCGGTTAACGTATTCGCGCCTGGTCTGGCCATGAGTGCGGCCGACAGTATGCGCAGATCTGACGCCCAGTTCGTTTTCCAGCGGCGCGATAAATGCCTCGAAAACGTCAAGAATCAATGCATCTCCCTGACGCAACAATGCGCTGATTTCCTGGTCCATCATGGTCAGCACCACCAAAGGGCGGATGCCATTTTGTTCGTGCACTTCGCGAATACGCTGCAGACATTCTCTGGCTTTTTCCGGACTGTCCACAAAGGGGATTCGAATCTGGCGAAAATTTATCCCCTCAAACTGTGACAGCAATCCCTTGCCCAGGACTTCGGCGGTAATGCCGGTGCCGTCAGAAACAAAGAATATCGAACGGCTTGGTGCATTCACGGAGCCTGTATGCACATTTTTAGGGGATTGATCGGAGCCACTATTCATTTGATCGCTTCAATTCTGGTCTTCCCAATATACATCGCAACTTTAATTGGGAAAAA
>QJWF01000019.1 GCA_003235435.1 Nitrosomonadales bacterium | reverse complement strand
TGGCATTGATCGGCACGCCGTTCTTTTCCGGTTTCTACTCCAAGGAAAGCATCATCGAAGCGGTGCATGTGTCCAATTTGCCCGGTTCCGGTTTTGCCTATTTTGCCGTGATGGCCGGGGTGTTTGTCACGGCATTCTATTCGTTCCGGATGTATTTCCTGGTATTTCACGGCGAGGAAAGGTTCGGCAAGGGTCATCATGAGCACCAGGGGGATCATGCCGACGAAGAAGTATCTGCGGATCACCACCACGGACTTGCCCCCGGGCAGAAACCCCATGAAACACCCTGGGTGGTCACGCTGCCGCTGGTCCTGCTGGCGATTCCCTCGGTGGCAATAGGCTATCTGGCCTTTGATCCGATGCTGCACACCAATTATTTTCTCGATGCCATCGTTGTCGGCAACGTTCATATGCCCGAGGCGATCATTCACCACGAGGTGATTGAGGATCCGTTCTTGATGGCCATGCATGCGTTCAGCACCCTGCCTTTATATCTGGCGCTTACCGGCGTGGCGACAGCTGCATTCTTCTACCTGAAACGGCCAGACATTCCCGCCGCAATCCGCAGGAGCTTCAATTTCATTTATACACTGCTGGACAACAAGTACTACTTCGACCGTTTCAACGACTGGTTCTTTGCCGGCGGTGCGCGCGGCATGAGCCGTTTCCTGTGGCAATCCGGAGACGTGAGGTTGATCGACGGTCTCATAGTGAATGGTGCTGCGAAACTGGTCGGCATGTTCTCCGGAGTGATCCGGCATTTGCAGTCAGGCTACATCTATCATTATGCGTTTTTCATGATCATCGGCGTGTTCGTGCTGTTGAGCGTGCGCAACTGGTTTTAATTACGCGCCAGTCGCGTGTAAGGTGAGGAAATGACAGTATGATTTTTGGGTTACCAGCAATTAGCATAGCGATCTGGCTGCCGATCATCTTCGGCATTCTGGTTCTGGCCACGGGCGACGACAGGAACGCCGGGTTGGCACGCATCCTTGCGATGGTTGGCTCGTTGCTCGGCTTTATGGTAACCATCCCGCTTTACACGGGTTTTGTCCGCGACACGTCCGAGATGCAGTTCGTCGAACTGCATGACTGGATAGCCCGGTTCAATATCCACTACAACCTCGGCGTGGACGGCATCTCGGTCCTGTTCATTTTGCTCACTGCATTCTTCACACCCGTCGTGGTGCTGGCCGGCTGGAAGGTGATCGAAAAGCGCGTTGCCCAATACATGGCCTCCTTCCTGATCATGTCCGGTATCATGATCGGCGTGTTCGCCTCGCTCGACGCGGTACTTTTCTATGTGTTCTGGGAGGCCATGCTGATCCCGATGTTCCTGATCATAGGCGTATGGGGCGGACAAAATCGCGTATATGCGGCGGTCAAGTTCTTCCTTTATACCTTGCTCGGCTCCTTGCTGATGCTGGTTGCATTGATCTATTTGTACAACCAGGCTGGCGGAAGCTTCGCGATACTCGACTTCCATCGGGTGGCTCTGCCAATGACCGCGCAGATACTGATCTTCATCGCGTTCTTCTTTGCGTTTGCCGTGAAAGTGCCGATGTTCCCGGTGCATACCTGGCTGCCGGACGCCCACGTCGAAGCGCCCACAGGTGGTTCGGTGATATTGGCCGCGATCATGTTGAAGGTGGGTGCCTACGGTTTCATCCGTTTTTCGATGCCCATCGTGCCGGATGCCAGCCATAAATTGGCCGGGGTGATGATTGCGCTGTCTTTGATCGCAGTCGTGTATATAGGGCTGGTGGCTTTGACCCAGACCGACATGAAGAAACTGGTAGCGTACTCTTCTATCTCGCACATGGGTTTCGTCACGCTTGGAATGTTCATATTCAATGCATACGGCATTGAAGGCGGATTGTTGCAGATGATCTCGCACGGCTTCGTTTCCGGTGCGCTGTTCCTGTGCATCGGAGTGCTTTACGATCGCATGCATTCCCGCAAAATCGCCGATTACGGCGGAGTGGTCAACAGCATGCCGGTGTTCGCAGCGTTCTTCATGCTGTTCGCTATGGCAAACAGCGGCCTGCCGGGAACCAGCGGTTTCGTTGGCGAGTTCATGGTGATCCTCGGAGCAGTGAAAGCAAATTTCTGGTATGCCTTCGCCGCGGCTTCGACGCTGATTTTCGGTGCCGCCTATACGCTGTGGATGTACAAGAGGGTGATTTTCGGTGCGGTGGCCAATGCGCATGTCGCCAAGCTTGCCGACCTGACCTTGCGTGAAACGGTGATCTTCGCGATTCTGGCTTTCACTGTGCTGGGCATGGGGTTATATCCGTTGCCGCTCAGCGAAATCATGCATGTATCGGTCAACGACTTGCTGGTGCATGTTGCCCGGTCCAAGCTGCCGTGACCGGGGTAATGGAGAATGGAGAAATGCCAGTGCGTATTATTGTCGGTTGGCTCAAGAACCGACTATCTGCCGGATGCTAACGACTAACGAACGATTTTGAGATTGATATGGATCTGATGACTAAATTGATGCCGGCCGGCGCGGAGATATTTCTGCTGATCATGGCGTGTGTGATTTTGATCGCAGATCTGCTGATCAAGCAATACTCCAGGATGGTCACCTTTTCTCTGGTTCTATTCACATTGCTGGGTTGCCTGCTCATTACCGTGGGCACCCATGCAAGCGGTGTGACCTATGCCTTCGGCAATATGTACGTGGATGATCTGATGTCTGACGTGCTGAAACTGCTGACTTATATTGCTGTTGCGATGATGCTGGTATATTCGCGACAGTATCTTGCCGTCCGCGGCTTGTTCAGCGGCGAATTCATGGTACTGGCTTTGTTTGCCATGCTGGGTATGATGGTGATGATCTCAGCAAACCATTTCCTGACCCTGTATCTGGGCCTTGAGTTGCTCTCGCTGAGCCTTTACGCAATGGTGGCACTGCAACGCGACTCGGCCATTGCCACCGAGGCGGCGATGAAATACTTCATCCTTGGCGCGCTTGCTTCCGGTTTGCTGTTGTATGGCATGTCCATGCTGTATGGTGCGACCGGTTCTTTGGAGCTGGAGGCGGTATCCGGCGCGATCCTGTCCGGTGAAGCCAATCAAACCTTGCTGGTATTCGGTTTGGCTTTCGTGGTTTCCGGGCTGGCATTCAAGCTTGGGGTCGTGCCTTTCCACATGTGGGTACCCGATGTTTACCATGGGGCTCCCACGGCCATGACCATGCTGATCGGTTCGGCACCAAAACTTGCCGCGTTCGCATTTGTATCGCGTATCCTTGTGGAGGGTCTGCAACCTCTGGTGCAACACTGGTCGGGGATGCTGGCCATTCTTGCCGTCGCCTCGATGGCAATCGGCAATATCACCGCGATCGCGCAGACCAACCTCAAACGAATGCTGGCTTATTCCACCATCGCCCACATGGGCTTCATGCTGCTCGGTTTGCTGAGCGGTGGTATCGAAGGTTACGGATCGGCGATGTTCTATGCCGTCATTTATGTTCTGATGTCATTGGGCGCGTTCGGCATGATCATGTTGCTCTCGCGCGAGGGCTTCGAGGCCGACACGCTCGGCGATTTCAAGGGGCTCAATCAGCGCAGTCCCTGGCTGGCATTCCTGATGCTGCTTCTGATGTTCTCCATGGCCGGAGTGCCGCCCACCGTTGGCTTCTACGCCAAATTCTCGGTGTTGAATGCCGTGGTGCAGGCGGGGCATATCGGGCTGGCCGTTGCGGCAGTTCTGTTCTCGCTGATCGGCGCATTCTACTATCTGCGCATCGTCAAGCTGATGTATTTCGATACGCCGGAAAGCCACTCTCCGATCATATTCGGTCAGGATACCGTGCTGCTCATCAGTATCAACGGTTTGGGTGTGTTGTTGCTAGGCTTGCTGCCAGGTTCGCTGATGTCGGTTTGCGCGGTATCCATACAACAATCCCTGCTGCTGCATTGACCCTGGTTTGCGCCAGAAAAACTTCCGGATAGTGGGAGTTCAAGTCTCGGAGTATCATCTTGCCGGGCAATGCTGGTCCGCCCTGAGAACCGATCCGGGCGGAATAATATGCTGCAGAATATGGACCAGCCAAATGGGTTTTCGAGCAAGTGCGCATCATGGTTAGGAAGTTGAGTGGAGTTTTGATCGCTTTGTCCGGACTGGCACTGGCGACATACTATTTCTGGAATTCGGTTCCCGATCACGCAGAATTCAAAGTCAGTCCGGAGCGGATCGAACGATACTCAGAGTTGCAGGAACCGATTACCCCTATACCCCTCGAAATGAAACTTGACGCGCGCAAGGTCGCGCTGGGCAGACGGCTGTTTCATGATCCGCGGCTTTCCCGCGGCAATGGCATTTCCTGCTCCCATTGTCACAACCTGGCCAACGGCGGGATGGACGGCTTGCCGCGTCCGACCGGAATTGGCGGGGTGGAGGGCAAGATCAATACGCTGAGCGTGTTCAACAGCGGATTCAATTTCAGGCAGTTCTGGGATGGGCGCGTAGCCACGCTTGAAGATCAGATCGAATTCCCGATTAACGATTCCTGTGAAATGGGCTCGAACTGGGACGAAGTGATCGCCAAGTTGGGCAAAGATGCGGATTACCGCCGAGACTTCATGTCCATCTATCCGGATGGTATCGGGAAAATTTCTATCAAGGATGCAATCGCCACATTCGAGCGTTCTCTGACCACACCGAACGGGAAATTCGACCGCTTCTTGCGTGGTGACAAAAACGCGCTGGATGGTGATGAGTTGGCTGGCTACGAACTGTTTAAGACACTCGGCTGCATCAGTTGTCACCAGGGCAGAAATGTGGGCGGCAACATGT
Organism: Nitrosomonadales bacterium; assembly: GCA_003235435.1. Classification (GTDB taxonomy): domain Bacteria; phylum Pseudomonadota; class Gammaproteobacteria; order Burkholderiales; family Gallionellaceae; genus Gallionella. The sequence goes on along the minus strand of QJWF01000019.1, from coordinate 309 downwards.
ATGAGAAGCTCGGTGTGATTGATGATTATTTCTCACAACGAGGTAAAGTGCAGAAAGTCGATTTCGGCCGTTACAACTTGACTGGGATCGAGGAACAACGCTATGAATTCCGTGTGCCCTCATTGCGTAATGTGGCTTTGACCGCACCTTATTTTCACGATGGTTCGGCCAAGACCCTGGAAAAAGCGGTCTCCATCATGGCCAAGTATCAGCTGGGAGTGGATTTGACGTCAGGTGAAGTCAGCAGAATCGTCAAGTTCCTCAATACCCTGACTGGCGTATATCAGGTCAATGCAAGCAAATGACCGG
>QJWF01000086.1 GCA_003235435.1 Nitrosomonadales bacterium | reverse complement strand
CGGGAGACTATGAACGCGCTGCGGTTGTCTTCGACGAATTGATCACTGAAGTGCCGATCGTCGATTTCCTCACCAATCATTGCTACAAGGTAATGGAATAATTTTGTTGGGTGAAGAGAAGGATAAACCGGGAACTACCCTTCAAACGCTGCGGGGAATCAGGAACTGAAATCGGCACGCAAAGCCGCGAACCGTGTATGTACTGGGGTGGCTGATGGGGCTCGAACCCACGACAACAGGAATCACAATCCTGGACTCTACCAACTGAGCTACAGCCACCGTTGATCAAACTACTACTCGCCATCCGGCAAGGCCGTTAAAAACATCGGCATACCGATGGTCATGAACCATTGCTGACAGACACTGGCGTGCCCGACAGGAATCGAACCTGTAACCCCCAGCTTAGAAGGCTGGTGCTCTATCCGGTTGAGCTACGGGCACAATCCTTTTGTTCGACTATATCAAATGCTGCAAATACCTGGCAAAACCTGGTCGGGGTGGAGAGATTCGAACTCCCGACATCCTGCTCCCAAAGCAGGCGCGCTACCAGGCTACGCTACACCCCGAAGGCTGCGCATTATACAGGCGCAGCTTCGAAAATCAATTTAGTTTAGATGTTTTTTCAGTTTGGGTGAAGCAAGCATCAGGTAATAGCCCATCGACCACAGTGTAAGCAGCGCGGCGATATCCAGCAGCCACGATCCGATCAATTGAACATTGATGCCCAGCAGCCGCTCGTGGTAAAGCAGCATGATGATCGCGATCATCTGGAATGTGGTTTTGATCTTGCCCAGCATCGATACCGCGACACTCCTGCTTTCGCCAAGCTTGGCCATCCACTCGCGCAATGCCGATATGGTGATCTCGCGTCCGATGATGATGAATGCGATGATCGCATCGGCACGCCCCAGCCTGACCAGAACGATCAGCGCTGCAGCCACCATAAGCTTGTCTGCCACCGGGTCGAGAAAAGCGCCGAATGCGGAATATTGGTCGAGCCTGCGCGCGAGGTAACCGTCCAGCCAGTCGGTGATCGACGCAAGCAGGAACACTGCTGCTGCACACAGATTCTTCAAATACGGACTGAGCGTATGATCGGACAGATAGAATACCGCGACGAATACCGGAATCAGCAGGATTCTCAACCAGGTGATCAGATTCGGTATGTTCAATGGCATGGCGGGCTCGATCAGTACGTCCGTAAGTGTAGCTGCTGGCAAATCTATTCGGCAACCCAATCTTGATAATTTCTTAATGAAGCTGCCGGTAAATTGCTTCAGCAAGCGATTTGCTGATCCCGTCGACCTGGCTCAGTTGCTCCACGCTTGCCTGTGCCACTTCGCGCAGACCGCCGAAATGGGTCAACAGGCTGCGCCGCCTCTTGTCACCTATCCCGCTTATTTCTTCGAGACTTGATGCAGTCCGCGCCTTGTTGCGCTTGGCGCGATGTCCAGTGATGGCGAAACGATGCGCTTCATCGCGGATCTGCTGGATCAGATGCAGCGCCGGATCGTCGCTGCGCAATTGCTTTGCCGTGCCGTTCGGGAAGATGAGCTGTTCCATACCTGCCTTGCGATCTTCGCCCTTTGCAACTCCCACCAGTGCAATATCATTCAAGCCCAGTTCCTGCATCACCTCCATCGCGATATGCAATTGACCCAGACCGCCGTCGATCAGGATCAGGTCGGGCCGTGAGGCTTCCTGTTTTGCACCGTCTTCGGCCATCTTCTGGTAGCGGCGCGTCAACACCTGGCGCATCGCCGCGTAATCGTCCCCGGGCTTAATGCCGGTGATGTTGTAGCGGCGGTAATGGCTGTTGCGCATGTCCATGTTTTCGTACACCACGCAGGAAGCCTGGGTCGCCTCACCCATCGTATGGCTGATGTCGAAACACTCGATGCGCTGCAGATCCGGCATATCAAGGAATTCGCGCAGTTTATCCAGGCGCAAATTCTGTCCGCCCTGCTGCATCACCCTTTGCTGCAATGCCAGCAATGCATTGTGCTGCGCCATTTCCAGCCATTGCCTGCGCTCCCCGCTCGCAGCATGGCTGATCTTTACCGCGTGGCCGGCCTGATCACCGAGCAGTTGCACCAGCGTTTTGTTTCCGTATGTCGCACCCAGCACCAGCAACGGCGGCACGCTGCGACTCAGGTAATGCTGCGCGATGAAGGCCGGTACGATCTCATCCGCCGACAATCCTTCGGCATGCTCAGGGAAGAAACTCTTGTCACCCAGATGGCGGCCACCGCGCACCATTGCGAGATTCACGCAGACCAATCCTTCCTGCTGCGCCAGCGCAATGATGTCGGCATCGGTCGTCTTGCCGGTTGATTCTATGAATTGTTTTTGCTGTACGGTGTGCAAGGCACGCAACTGGTCGCGCAATACAGCCGCCTGCTCGTAATATTGTTTTTCCGCGGCATTTTCCATTGCGGCACGCAGGGTCTGCTCTATCTCCTGATGCCGACCCTGCAGCAACAGCACCGTGTTGCGGATGTCTGCCTGATAATCTTCGCTGGTAATCAGTTTGACGCATGGCGCCGTGCAGCGATGGATCTGGTGCAGCAGACATGGCCGGGTGCGATTGTTGAACACGCTGTCTTCGCAGGTGCGGATGCGGAATATCTTCTGCAACAGTTGGATACTTTCCTTGGCGGCATAGGCATTCGGGTAGGGACCAAAATATTGGTGCTGGCGATTGGGCGTTCCGCGAAAATAAGTCAGGCGCGGGAACCGGTGTCCGGTCAGGACGATATATGGATACGATTTATCATCACGAAACAATATGTTATATCGTGGTCTTAAAGATTTTATTAAGTTATTTTCCAGTAGCAAAGCCTCGGATTCAGAGCGTGTGGCCGTTGTCTCGATGCGCGCGATATGGGACACCATCAACCGGATGCGCGGCGAAACATTGGTCTTCTGGAAGTAGGATGCGACGCGTTTCTTTAGCTGGTTAGCCTTGCCGACATACAGCACTTCGCCTTTGGCGTCGAAAAAGCGATAAACCCCTGGCAGCAGCGGGAGACTGGCGAGTATCGGCTGAGGGTCGAATTCGCGTGTCGCGCTGCTCACATCAAGCCCTTTAGTCCCGCGGCAAATTCCGACGCACCACCGTTGGCCGGGTGACGAACTGAACCGGCAATCGGGATGCCCATCTCGCGCAGGAGTCCTTCTGACTTCTTTCCAACGGCGACAATCCTGGCGGACGGAAATGCCGCAATCAATATACGCAATGCAGGCTCGCCCAGACTGATTTCTTCCGGCGACGGCGTCCTGTTTGACCATAGATTATCCGTGCGATACGGGTGCAATTGCATCGCATTCCAAAGGATGGTGCGTTCTGCCAAGCCTAACCGATAGAGCGTCTTCCAAACGATGGTTGCCGATGGCTCGGAGAACGGCAATCTCCTTGTTGAAAGTCTGCCATCCAAGGCCGGGACCCGCGGGATAGCGCCCTCACCCAGCAGCCGTTCGCTGGTGAAGGCTATACCACTGTACCTGCAGCCCTGGTATCCGGGCGCTTCTCCGGCAAGGAGGAATTCAGGATCACAGTCGAGATGCAGCGCCAGCCTTTGCAGTTTTTCGACAGGCCCATTCCCGGCCGCATCATGCGGGCAATGATCCCGCCATGGGTTGAACAGCCCTGCCCTTGCTGTCGGCAGGGTTTCAATCAGTCTCTCGGCAAGTTCTTTTTTCGCAATCATGTGTTTTCTTCAAATTCCAATATGTAACTACCTTCGCCATTTTGCCCCAAAACCTTGACCAGATATGGCATGACCTGCTGCAGCATGCCATGCAGCAGCCACGGCGGATTGAGGATGAACATGCCACTGCCGTGCATCCCGAACCCGTCTGAGTTCGGGGTTTGCACACTGAGGGAAACATTCAGCCAGCTCTTTACCGGCAATTTCATGAGTTGCTCTGGCAATTGTCTTGCTTCGGTACGCTGCAATTGCGGATACCACACTGCATACATGCCAGTGGTAAATCGCTTAAGACCTTCACGCAACGCTGAAACCACAAGCCGATATTCCTGCTTGACCTCATAAGGCGGGTCGATCAACACCAGCGCCCGACGCGGCGGCGGTGGCAAAAGCGCTTTCAGCGCGCTTAAACCATCGGCAGTCTGCATCAACACTTGCGTACCATGCCCGGCAAAAACCTGATGCAGTATCTCGCTATCAGCAGGGTGCAGCTCGAACAACCGCATCCTGTCCTGCTTGCGCAACACCTCAAGTGCGATCAAGGGAGAGCCGGGATAAAGCTTCAATTTTCCATCAGGGTTCAGGTGCTTTACCAGATCGACATATTCCGCCAAAGGCGCAGGCATATCGTCGCGCACCCACAACTTTGCAATGCCAGTCTCATGCTCCGCATTCTGCATGGCATAGCCGCTATCCAGTGAATAGCAACCCGCTCCGGCATGGGCATCGATATACCAGAACGGCTTGTCCTTCTGCGCCAGGTAAGTCAGCAACTGCACCACGATGAAGTGCTTCAGCACATCGGCGTGGCTGCCGGCATGAAAGGCGTGGCGGTAACTCAGCATGGTTGGTATTGTTGAAGGTCAAACTGGAAGCAATTGTGCCATGCATACGCCAGCTGACAAATTATAAACGACTCGACAGTCCGGTAATTCAAACCGACGGTTTTAATTTAATGCATCCAATTCCACTTTAGTGAAACCCGCCGCGCGTCGCGCTTCCAGATTGAAAGGCCCGCGCTGCGCCGGTGCGGCATATTCGCGGGCAAGAAACGCATAGGTGGCGACTGGCTCAAGTTCTCGTTGTTCGCAAAGATATGAATACCAGCGGTTACCGATCGATACATGGCCGATCTCGTCGCGCAGGATGATGTCGAGGATAGCCGCAGCTTCGCTGTCCCCCGCCTGAGCAAGCTTGGCGCGCACCTGCGGTGTGGCATCCAGTCCGCGTGCTTCCATCGTTCGCGGCACTAGCGCAATGCGGACGAGGATGTCGTGCTGCGTTTTCGCAGCCATCTCCCACAAACTGTTATGCGCCGGGAAATCGCCATAGGCGTACCCCAGTCTTTGAAGGTGTCCTTCCAAAAGGGAGAAATGCATCGCCTCCTCGCCCGCGACCTGCAGCCAGTC
>QJWF01000005.1 GCA_003235435.1 Nitrosomonadales bacterium | reverse complement strand
GTTCAAGGTGCTGCTGGCACTTGTTCCCGGTATTGCGTTGTACGTCTGGTATTTCGGACCTGCGATCCTGGTCTCGATCACGCTGGCCAGTCTCACCGCGCTGTGTACCGAGGCGTTGATGCTCAGATTGCGCGATCGTCCGGTCGTGCCCTTCCTCAGGGACAACAGCGCGCTGCTCACAGCATGGCTGCTGGCGCTTTCGATCCCGCCTCTTGCACCGTGGTGGCTGGTGGTGGTCGGCACCGCCTTTGCCATCGCAATCGCCAAGCACCTTTATGGCGGATTGGGCAACAACCTGTTCAATCCTGCGATGGTGGGTTACGCGGTGCTGATCATTTCTTTTCCGGTGCAAATGACGCAGTGGATAGCACCGCACGGATTGGGGCAAACCGAGCTGGGTTTCCTGGACCAATTGGGATACATCTTCCGAGGTGCATTGCCGAACGATGTGAGGCCGGATGCGATCACGATGGCTACGCCGCTTGACACGCTGAAGACCCACTTGCACCTCGATCAAACAGTCGGGCAGATCCTCGACATGCCGATCTACGGACGCATGGCAGGGCACGGCAGCGAATTTGTGTCGCTTGGATTCCTGCTCGGCGGCATTTATCTTCTGGCCACCCGCATCATCAGCTGGCATATCCCGGTCGCTTATCTCGGCACCCTGTTCTTCACGGCCGGGATCTTCCATCTTGCCGATCCAGACCATTATGTAACACCGCTGTTCCACTGGTTCTCGGGTGCCACAATGCTGGGCGCATTCTTCATACTCACCGACCCGGTGAGCAGCCCCACCACCAACCCCGGCCGCTTGATCTTCGCAACAGGTGCCGGCTTGATCACGTATCTGATCCGTGCATTCGGCGGCTTCCCGGACGGCACGGCATTCGCCACCTTGCTGATGAACATTTGCGTTCCGCTGATCGTGCTGTACACCCAACCGAAAGTGTTTGGCAAAAAGGACAAACCAACATGAGGCGCACCCTGGCAAAAGCTTCGTTCCACACTGCGCTCAATCTGCTGTTCTTTGCGCTGATCGGCACGGCACTGCTGGCTCTGACGTTCCAACTGACACGCGAAACCATCATGCGCAGCGAAGAAAACGAAAAGATGAAGCTGATCACACAGATCGCGCCTGCAAACGCATACGACAACGACATCATGAAGGACACCGTGCAACTCGCACCGGATGAACTTCTTGGCAACGAAGATGAGACCGTCGCTTATCGCGGACGTTTGAAGAATTCTCCTTCAATTGCTGTGATACAGGCCGCAGCACCCGATGGCTACGGAGGCAGGATCAATCTGATCATCGCCATCCGCAGGGATGGCAGAATAGGCGGTGTGCGCGTAATATCGCACAATGAGACCCCGGGGCTGGGCGATTACATCGATATCGCCAAAAATAACTGGATCGGCATATTTAACGACACCTCGCTGGGGACCATCAAGGACAGAGATTGGAAAGTGAAAAAGGATGGCGGCACTTTCGACTACATGGCCGGCGCGACTGTCACCCCGCGTGCGGTGATAAAAGCGGTGCACAATGCTTTGCAGTATTACGCCCTGCATCGCGACGGATTGTTCGCGCAGGCTGTTTCCAGTAAATCATCCGGCAAGGAGAATAAATAGTGACCTTCGAGGAAATTAAAGACATATTTCTTAACGGGCTATGGAAGCAAAATACCGGGGTAGTACAGCTGCTTGGATTATGTCCGCTGCTGGCAATCAGCAACTCGGTGGTGAACTCGTTGAGCCTGGGTTTGGCCACCACACTTGTGATGACTTTGTCCGGTAGCGGAGTAGCAGCAATACGCGATGTGATTCCCAACGAGGCACGCATCCCGGTTTATGTGCTGTTGATCGCGGTGCTGGTCACTATCGTGCAGTTCCTGATGAATGCCTATGTGCACCCGCTGTATCTGGTGCTGGGCATTTTCATTCCACTGATCGTCACCAATTGCATCGTGCTGGCGCGCGCCGAATCCTTCGCTTCCAAGAACGGCATCCGCGCCTCCGCACTTGATGGCATCGCGATGGGCTTGGGCCTGACAGCGGTGATTACGATACTGGGTGGCATCCGAGAGATCTTCGGCCATGGCACGCTGCTGTCCGGCATCGACCTGGTGTTTGGGGAAGCGTCGAAATCCCTTGTGATCACCGTCGTGCCCGACTACCACGGATTCCTGCTTGCCGTCCTGCCGCCCGGCGCATTCATCGCACTGGGCATGCTGATCGCCGGCAGGAATTGGCTGAACCTGCGCGCCGAGCGCAAATTAAAAGGCGAAAACGCAACTATCGTTCCAGCGAGTGGCGGGTGTTCGCCGGCGATGCATTAAGCAACATTCTTGCAATTCAATTTGCGTTACAAGCTGAATGCTCATGTGCCCTCACCGCCACGAACGCACAATCACTATAAGCAAAAATCTAAAAGGGAGTGGCCGTACGGGACGTCAGTGCCCTCAGTATGGAGGTCGTTTTATACATAGCCGGCTCGGGAAATTTCTTGATAGTACTGTAGCAGTTTTTGGTGTGGTTCCGACATCATCATTCTTTTTACCTTTATCTTGATTAATTCTCTTGGCTATTTTATGGAATCGGTGGCATATTTGGTCTGGCGTTAGGGTTTGGAACATATTCGTTGGTACCGTTGATTGCAGTTGGAGATTCAACTATTCGCAATGATCGCCATGGCTTTGTTGTTCTTATCGTCGGCCTTATATTGATTTCAATAACCAATACATATCTGTTATAGCTAGTGCAGGATGGGTGGAGCGCAGCGATACACTTCCCACACCAAACATATTTTATGAACCCTGACAAACGCCGCGAAATCTTCACGCGTTTCCGCGCCGCCAACCCGCACCCCGCAACCGAACTGGAATACAAGACACCATTCGAGTTGCTGGTTGCGGTAATACTCTCGGCGCAAGCCACCGATGTCAGCGTGAATACCTCGACGCGGCATCTGTTTCCGGTTGCCAATACGCCGCAGAAAATACTCGACCTCGGCGAAGCGAAGTTGCGAGAGTACGTGCAGCGCATCGGCCTGTACCAGACCAAATCAAAGCACATCATCCAGATGTGCCGCCTGTTGCTGGAAAGACATCATGGACAGGTGCCGCAGACGCGCGAGGAACTTGAAGCGCTGCCCGGTGTCGGCCGCAAGACTGCGAACGTGATCCTCAACACCGCGTTCGGCCAGCCCGTGATCGCGGTGGACACGCATATCTTCCGCGTCGCCAACCGCATCGGGCTGGCGCCCGGCAAGGACGTGCTGGAAGTGGAAAACAAACTGCTCAAGTTCGTTCCGGATGAATTCAGGCACGACGCTCATCACTGGCTTATCCTGCATGGCCGTTATGTCTGCAAGGCACGCAAACCGAAATGCGGCGCGTGCATCATTAACGATTTGTGCGAATATAAGCTGAAAAGCCGATAATGGTGCCGGTTCTGCAGGAGCGGGCCATGCCCGCTCCTGCAAAGACAAATTAAGGTTAGCGATATGTTATTCAACCCCACCCGCGACGATGCGCGTTCGTTCCTGTTCGAATCCTGGCGCAAACGCAGGGCAGGTGAATTACTCACGCCTCTGGAAGACCTCGCCGCGCAGCTCATCGCCAAGCATCCCGAATTCCACACGGTACTGGAGAAACCGCAGCACTATCAGGAAAAAGACTACCTACCGGAGCACGGAATGACCAATCCTTTCTTGCACCTGATGATGCACCTGACGATCGAAGAGCAGATCTCGATCGACCAGCCTGCGGGTGTACGTGCGCATTTTTCACGCTTGGCCAATAACCTGGGTTCCGAACATGATGCACAACATCGCATGATGGAATGCCTTGGCGAGATGATCTGGCAGGCACAGCGCAGCCGCACCCAGCCGGATGCGGCGGTATACTTCGCATGTCTGGAAAAGCAATAACAGGGACAAACGCATGCGCTTGAGCAAGATCACCACCCGCACCGGCGACAACGGCACAACCGGCCTTGCCGATGGAACCCGCGTCAGCAAGGACCATGCGCGCATCGCCGCGCTGGGCAGCGTGGACGAATTAAACAGCCAACTCGGCGTGCTGCTCGCCGAACCGCTTGAGCAGGACATTCGCGAGACGCTTCTGCATATCCAGAATGACTTGTTCGATCTGGGCGGCGCGCTTGCGCTGCCGGGACAGGATGCATTCCCTGAAAGAAGGATCGTCTGGCTTGACGAACTGATCACCCGCTATAACGTCGACCTGCCGCCGTTGAGGGAATTCATTCTGCCGGGCGGTTCACGTGCCGGTGCGCTGTGTCATGTGGCGCGCACCGTGGCCCGCCGCGGCGAACGCGACCTGGCGCTGCTGATGCAGGAACATTCGGCGCCCAGAAATGCACTGCCCTATCTGAATCGCCTGTCGGATCTGTTGTTCGTGTTGAGCCGAAATATCAACCTGGCCCAAGCGGTCCCGGAAACGCTTTGGCGGCGTGATACATAACCCGGATTGCGCTATGTCACCCGATTGGATGCAAGATGCCGGATACAATATAACGCGGAGCTTCAGTCATCAGGCTCGGGAAAGTGGTAGTAGCTGGAATTAAGAAAACGCGCGGCCTCGGCGATATCATCATCGCTCCACTTGAGATCTGCGTTCTCCTGCCAGCGGCGCACTTGCGAATTCAAGCTGACCCAATCCCTTGCGAGTTTCTTGTCCCGCCAGTGGACCTCTGAAGTATGGCAAGCTATGCAATGTGTCGAGTACAGCAATTCGCCCCGTGTAACCGCCCGAGTTGGCTGGGCGGCAGTTGCAGTAGAAGCCGCCAACACAACAACCATGGCCGCCAACATCGATATAGCTTTCATCTCAATCTCCATAACCAACAGAACCGGTGATTATTCACCTTATTTCGGCAAGACACCCTTCATTAAAATCCTTGATGGCCTTGAATATCTCATCCCTGGTGTTCATCACGAATGGGCCGTGCTGCACGATGGGTTCACCCAGCGGATTTCCGGCAACCAGAATGGCCCTGGCAGGGCCGGATGAAATCAAAACCACGCCGTCGGCGTACGGCATGTTGGAAAGAATCGCCATGCGGTTTTCAGCAAGTTGCGTTCCGCCTATCGCCAGTTCGCCGCGATAAACGTAGACAAAAGCATTATGTGCCGCCGGCAAGGCAGTCGAGAACAGGCTGTCCGCCGGAAAGTCGATGTCGAGGTATATCGGTTCGGTCTGCTCGCGTGTCATTGCACCGGCAACGCCATTGCTCGACCCTGCGATGACTCGGACCATAACGCCATCATCGGTGGTGTATTCAGGGATCTCGGAACTTGGAATATCTCGATACCAGGCAGGAATCATCTTGCGCCTCGCCGGCAGATTCAACCAGAGCTGAAAACCTTCCATGACTCCGTTTTCCTGCTCGGGCATCTCTGAGTGGATCACACCACGACCAGCAGTCATCCATTGCACGCCACCGTTCTTCAACAACCCCTCGTTGCCGGCGCTATCCCGATGGCGCATGCGACCGGCAATCATGTATGTGACTGTTTCGAAACCCCTGTGAGGATGGTCAGGAAATCCGGCGAGATAATCGTTCGGGTCGTCACTGCGGAAATTGTCGAGCATCAGGAACGGATCGAGCCGCTGCTGCAGATTTTGCGTAAGCACCCGGGTCAGTTTGACGCCGGCTCCATCACTGGTCGGCACCCCGGTCACGATACGCTCTATCGTACGAGGTTGTGTCACCGCTTCAAGTTTGATTGAGTGGTTCATAGCCACATCCTAGTGTCATATCTGGACAAGCGTCAGCGTAGCATGGAAAAGCTGCCCGCGTTTTTTCTATCTGAAGCAAGCATCTCTGCTGCTGCCGGTGGCGTCAAGTGAAGCAGGATTCGTTTTCCAGAGATGTGCCGGCAGGGTTTCCCCTGAAGATAACAGCCGGATTCGAACAGCCTAGTAGACTTCGACGTATCGCGTTTACCGTTGAATCGGCTGCAATTCCACAGCGCCATGGCGGACACAGCTCATATTGAAGTCTATTCTTGCAGCGGAGTCACTGCCCCAGTCTGGCTGCCACTTCAAGCTCGGCAGCTGCCCAATGTTCGTCGGAGCGACCCTGAAAACCATGCCTTTCGGCAATGAAATATGCCGCTGTTTCGACCATGCGATAACGCTCCTCGGGCGTAAGTTTCGCCGCTTTCTTTGGAGCAATAGTCTTAATGGTGGTAACTGGTTTGGTCGCCTGAGACTTTTTCGCAACAACTGTCTTGGTCGATGCAGCCTTTTTCACAGAAGGAGTAACCGCTTTCTTGACCGTGGTTGCCTTGGACTTGCGCGGTTTGGCTTCCGCAGGCTTTTTTGCCGTTGTTTTCTTTGTCGTCGTGTTCTGCGCCGTTTTAGTGGACTTGGTCTTGCTTGCGGACTTTCTGCCAACCTTGGCCACAGCTGCTTTCCTTGCCGGAGTTTTCACTTTTTGTTCAGGCATGACAGTCACCTCGCTGATTTATGTTGAGATCGCACCGAACAAATCGCCGGCTAACCGGTTTAAATGTAGTTCGGAGTTCGCCCTCAATTTACAATGATATGCACCTTGGCTATACCGGTCAACCGGTTAGGGTTAATATTAGGCGCGATGCATAGTTTTGAGTCGTATTGGTCACATAACATGCAACGGAACAGGACCACATGCTTGCTATTGAAACCTGGGAGCTATTGAGTTACGTGGTAACCGTCATTGGTCTGCCGCTGGCAATCTTGGTATTCATTTTCGAGCAGCGCAAGGAGCGCAACAGCGAGGAAGAGGAGGTTTACCAGCTGCTTTCCGACAATTACCAGGAATTCCTCAAGATCGCCCTTGAAAATCCCGACCTGCGCTTGTTTTCCAGCGAAGAGACACCGGCGCTTTCTGCAGAGCAGCGTGAACGCATGTTCATTATCTTCAGCATGCTGATTTCATTGTTCGAACGCGCTTATCTGTTACTCTATGAGGAAGATATGGCGGAGAAACAGTTAAGGCGCTGGCGATCCTGGGAAGACTATATGGGCGAATGGTGCAATCGGGCGGATTTCCGCACTGCACTGCCCGCCTTGCTGCGCGGCGAGGACCCTGCATTCGCTGCCTACATCCGGAATCTTGCTTCCAGCGGCAATGTTGCCTGATTGCCTGGCAAGCACAAGGAAATATAAGGACTGACAGGAAGATATTCAGGAGAACCAGGGGAAACCATGTTGACGATACTGGTCATCAACTCTAAAGGCGGATCGGGGAAAACCACCCTGACCACCAATCTTGCCAGCTATTATGCCAGCAGGAAATTAAAGACAGCGTTGATGGACTACGATCCCCAGGGATCGAGCATGCAGTGGCTGCGGGCGCGGCCCGACCGTATGGAAAAAATCCATGGCGCCAATGCGGCTCCGCCCAAGGGTGCGACGATACAGCGCAGCTCCCAAGTCTGGATACCTGCGGATACCGAAGTCATGATCATTGATGCGCCTGCCGGCGTGAAAGGCCTGTTGCTGCAGGAACTGGTGCGCAGGACGAATTTCATCGTAATCCCGGTCGCTCCCTCTCCTATCGATATCCGCTCCACCGCCGATTTCGTCAAAGAACTGTTTTTGTTCGGCGGCGCGCGCGCTTCCAAAGCAAAGATTGCGGTGGTCGCAAACCGGGTACGCAGTTCTTCTTCATCAGTCTACGCTTCGCTGGAACGATTCCTCAATTCTCTGAAACTTCCGTTCCTGACCAACATCCGGGATTCGGAGGTCTACCTGGATGCGGCGGAAAAGGGTCTGGGCGTATTCGAAATGGACGAAGCGGCTACCGCTCCGGAAAGAAGCGAACTGCTGCCTATCCTGCAGTGGGTGGACGGTCACTATATGGCAACCGACAAGAGAGCCAGGGTAACCCCGGCAACGGAAAATTCGACGGCGCCGAACAGTTACGGGTCCCGCATCGAGGACAAGGTCATGAACCTTGAGGCTTTCCGCGCAACGGGCAGATTCAATAAACAATCCTGAAACTGCAAAGCCATGAACGGATTGGAAAGTAGCCCGATTCGGTAGATATTGTTAAATTTTTGCCATTTCGTCAAAAATTTAGCTTGACTATCCCAAAACATGTTTAAATAGCGGATATATTCCAAATATCAGAAATAGGATTCAAGCAGAACTAAAGTCGATAAGAGCACATGCAAATCGATAAATCGCAGAAAGGGGGCGTACGATGCTGTCGATACTGGTCATAAACTCCAAGGGAGGATCAGGGAAAACCACCTTGTCCACCAACCTCGCCAGTTATTACGCCAGCAGGAAATTCAGAACCACCATCCTCGATTACGATCCGCAGGGATCTTGCCTGCAGTGGTTGCGTGTGCGTCCCGGCCATACCGGAACCATCCACGGAGCCAATGCCGCTCCTCCCAAGGGAGCCAGTACCTTGCATAATTTGCAGAAGTGGGTCCCGGTCGGCACTGAAGTGCTGGTCATTGACGCCCCTTCCGGAACCAGGGGTCTGCTGCTGCAGGAAATGGTACGCAGGTCTAACTACATCGTTGTCCCAGTCGTGCCTTCCCCGATCGATATTCATGCCACCGCCGATTTCATCAGGGATCTGTTACATCTCGGCGGCGCATCCTCTGCAAAGACCAGGATCGCCGTGGTAGCCAACCGGTTGCGCAGCGATTCCCCGTCTCGCGAAGCGCTGGAAAGTTTTCTTGCCTCGCTGAAGCTTCCATATCTCACAAGTATCAGCGATTCGGATAATTATCTCCGCGCTGCGGGTAAGGGCCTTGGCGTGTTCGAAATGGACGAAGCGGACACCGCTTCTGAAAGGCTTGAGTATCTGCCGATCCTGAAGTGGCTGGACGGCCAGGAAATCAACAATCGGACTAGTGACATTGACACCAATGTGGTGAACATGGATGACTCCAGGAAATTCGCCGTCCAGCGTGCCGCAGTGAAAGCATGGCACTCCCCGATAATGCGCAAGGCTCAACGATAATGCCTCATCCCTGACGCTGGCGTAATGCAACGCGCTGGAGATACGCTTCCCTGGCGATCCTGACATCTTCCAGAAAATAAGGCAACTCATTCAACAGCATCGCCTGCGGCCCGTCCACCAGGGCTTTTGGCGGCGCGGGATGAAAATCCACCAGCACCATGTTCGCTCCTGCCAGCACTCCTTGTGCCGTCACATGCATCATGTCGAGAATGCCCTCAGGCGCAGCGGCACGCGAACCCACCGAGTGCGACGGATCGATACACACCGGCATGCGCGTCAAGCGCTTGACCACCGGCACATGCGCGAAATCAACGAAATTTCGGTGCGGGTCGCCCATGTTTGTCTTCATCCCGCGCAATCCGAACACCACGTTGCGGTTCCCTTCCGAAGCAAGGTATTCTGCGGCATTCAGTGACTCATCCAGAGTTATGCCAAAACCGCGCTTGAGCAGGATAGGCATCCCGGTTTGACGCCCGACGATTTTGAGCAACTCGAAATTCTGCGTGTTGCGCGTGCCGATTTGCAGCATCACGCCGGTCGGGTTTCCGGTCTGGTGCAGCGCCTCCCTGATTTCATTGAGATGCGATTCATGGGTGATCTCCATCGCGATCACCTTGATGCCGTATTTGCCGGCCAGTTCGAATACATAAGGCAGGCAATATTTTCCGTGCCCCTGAAAAGCATAAGGACTGGTACGCGGTTTGTAAGCGCCCATCCGCGTGCACACCTGGCCGTTGTCGTACAATGCCTTGAGCATGATTTCGACATGTTCCCGGTTGTCAACCGCGCACAGTCCAGCAAACACGTTCAGTGTGTCCTGTCCGAAGCGCACGCCGTTGTATTCGAAATGTGTCGGACGCTGATCGTCCTTGTGCCGCCCGAGTATGCGATATTCCTCCGAGACCCTCACCGCGCGCTCAACCCCGGGAAGGCTCTGCATGTCTTCTATTTCCAGTGTTTTGGTGTTGCCGATCAGATAGATCTCGGTCAGGGTCTTTTCACTGCCGCGCTCCAAATGTACCCTGGTCTGTATCCCCGGCAGGGTGGCCAGATGTGCCAGCAACTGCTGATATTCTCCCGATTTCTCGGTGACGTTTGAACTCAGGATCAAAATCATTTTTTAAGCCTCATCATCTGTGCAGCAAAATAGCCGATTGTGCCTGCCACTGCGCCATCGGCTCGCGCGTGAAACCGCTCTTGGAAAACTGGGACCAGCGTCCGATCACATAGCACACCAGCAAATTGGAGTACGCGCCAACATCCACCGACTCGCCAAGCTCTCCCTGTGTTGCGGCCATGCGCAACGATTGCTTGAGTGTGGCTTCGATGCGGTCCAGCAACTGATTGATGCGCTGTTGCAGGCGTTCGTCCTCATTCACCAGTGCATCGCCGATCAAAACGCGTGTCATGCCGCGATTTTTCAGGGCGAAGTTGAGCAGCATAGCCACTATTGCTTCGAGTTGCCTCACTCCGCTCTTTTCTTCCTGAGTGATCTTGTTGATCAGGCCGAACACGGTCTGTTCGATAAACTCGATAAGGCCTTCGAACATCTGTGCCTTGCTGGCAAAATGCCGGTACAGCGCCGCCTCTGACAGCTCCAGCCGAGCAGCCAAAGCAGCCGTAGTGATCTTTTCTCCCTTGGGTTGTTCCAGCATTTGCGCCACGGTCTGAAGTATCTGCAATTTTCTCTCGCCCGGTTTTACGGCCATGTTTCTCTCTCCTAAATCAATCGATGAAGGACAACCGGCAATCGCATCACGTCGGCGACTTTCACGTCCACACTGGGCGAGTTCCGTTTGCCTGAATTCACCCACACCGTGCGCATCCCCAACCGTTTAGCCGCCTGCAGGTTCTCAAGGCTGTCTTCAACCATCACGCATTGTGCGGCCCGGATGCGCTGCCGCCGCAACAAACGCAGAAAACCGAAACTATCCGGCTTCGGACGAAAACGTGTTTGTTCCACAGCCATCACATGGTCGAACAAATCATCAACACGCAAAAGTCTCAGTACTGCGCAGGCGTAGCGCAAAGGCGCGTTTGAGAACACCACTTTCCTTCCAGGCAAATGTTTCAGCACGTGTCGCAAACGCGGATCACGCAGCACCATCCTGTCTAGCTCCGGGAACTGGTGCGTATGCCACAGAAAATGCCCCGGATCGGTGCCGTGGTGGCGCATCATGCCGGTCATAGTCGCACCATAGCGCTGCCAGTAATTCACGCGCAAATCGTTTGCTGCCGATTCGTCCAGTTGCAAATAATGCCGCACATATTCCGTCATGCTGCGATTGATGTGCGGAAAGATGTGGGGCGTTGCGTTATGTAAGGTATTATCCAGATCAAAAATCCACAGTGGCGCGGTCACGCCTTATTTGCTCTTGATCAATGTTCCGACACCCTCGTCGGTTAGTATCTCCAGCAGCAACGCATGCTGCACCCTCCCGTCAATGATGTGCACAGAACGCACACCGCCTCGCGCCGCGTCCAGCGCCGAGGCGATCTTTGGCAGCATGCCGCCGGACAATGTGCCATCGGCAACGAGGTCATCGATCTGCTTGGGTGTAAGTCCGGTCAACAGTTTGCCATCCTTGTCCAGAACGCCGGGCGTATTCGTCATCAGCACCAGTTTTTCCGCTCGCAGAATTTCCGCCAGCTTGCCGGAGACCACATCGGCGTTGATGTTCAGCGTTTCACCGTCCGGCCCCACTCCGATCGGAGCAATGACCGGTATGAAATCGCCGGAGTCCAGGAAAGTAATGATCGCCGGATCGATCTTGCCGATATCGCCGACCAGTCCTATATCGAGCATCCTCCCCGGCTCGGTGGAACTCTCCAACATCAGTTTTTCAGCGCGGATGAATGAGCCGTCCTGCCCGGTCAGCCCGACCGCCTTGCCTCCTGAGCGGTTGACCAGGTTGACGATATCCTTGTTAATCTTGCCTAGCACCATCTCGACCATATCCATGGTCTCTTCGTCGGTCACGCGCATACCCTGGACGAACTCGCCCTGCTTGCCGACGCGCTTGAGCATCTCGTTGATTTGTGGCCCGCCGCCGTGCACCACCACCGGATTCATCCCGACCAGCTTGAGCAGTACCACATCGCGCGCGAAGCCTTCCTGCAATACTGGGTCGGTCATCGCGTTGCCGCCGTACTTGATGACGATGGTCTTGTCGAAGAAACGCTGAATATATGGCAGCGCCTCGGAGAGCGTGTGCGCCTTTTGCGCGGCGGTGGCGGCGGAAAGTGGCATGAAAATTCCTTGAAAATTTGCCGCGGATTCTACACCAGAAGGAATTTCGCAGGGCTAAAAAAAATCAGGCGGTAAGCGCAGCCTGACATTGCAACGAAGCCAACACTCACTCAAGGATCCTCAGTCCATCCGCATGTGCTCATGTTCCCCTTGGTTCGATGGCGCTTTGGTTGCGGTCAAAGGCCTCACCTCAGCCAGCGCATTGACCTTCATCTTGCTGTTATCAGCCAGCTTGACCATTAGCGTCAGCGGTATTTTTTCACCCGCCTTGAGCGGGGCATTCAGGCCGACCAGCATCACGTGATAGCCGCTCTTGCCCAGATTCACCGGCTTGCCGGCAGGAAGCTCAAGCGCTTTTGCTTCGCGCATCTTCATCATCCCCCCTTCCTGAAACATCCGGTGCAGTTCGGCTGCCTTGCATACCTCGCTGAACACCCCAAGCAATACTGCCTGCTGGCTGCTGGTGATGGTCAAGTCCACACTTGCGGCATCCTGACCCGGGGCTGTTGCTCGCAACCATGCATCCTCGACCAGAATGTCCCCCGCATAAACATTCGCATTCAATAACAGGGCAATCAGCAACCCGCACAGCCGGAACAACATATGCATGACGAAACTCCTTTGAGTATCTGGAAAATATAACAGGTAATCGGATTATACCCGTCCAACGAAATATCAGGATTCGCCAGCAGGCCATCACATAGTCGCAAATTTCAAGCCTGCAAAGCAGTATGGCCGTCTTTTCATCTTGACTATCGCCCGGCTACGCCGCAAGGAATATAATGACCGACCGCAATAATCTTTCATGGCCATGAAATTCATACTCCTGCTGATCAGCCTGGTGCTGCCCGCAGCCAGTCACGCACTATCCACACCGGCACCTTACGTACCCATCCTGGCAGCAAAATCTTATGTGCTGTTCGACTACAACAGCAACCAGGTATTGGTGAACCAGAATGGTGACGTCCGGATGGAGCTAGCCTCCCTGACCAAACTGATGACCGCCTATCTTGCTTTTGATGCGATCAAGCACGGAACAATTACGCTGGAACAAAAGCTGAGCGTTCCGACTGCTGCGGTGAAATACATAAGCGGCGAATCGCGCATGCTGCTCAAAGCAGGACAAAAAGTCAGCGTGGACGAACTGTTGCATGGCCTGATCGTGCAATCCGGCAACGATGCCGCCATCACGCTGGCGATCAACATCGCCGGCAGCATCGCAGGATTTGTAGACATGATGAACCAGGAAGCGAAACGGCTGAGCATGGACAACACCCATTTCGCCAATCCGGTCGGTCTTCCCGATACTCAGCACTACAGTAGCGCTTACGATCTGGCGCTGCTTGCAGCCGCCATCGTGCGCGACTATCCGCAGCACTATCCGCTGTTTTCAGTGCGCAACTACACGTTCAACAATATCACCCAGGCTAATCGCAACCGCCTGCTGTGGCTGGACCCTTATGCGGACGGCATGAAGACCGGATACGCCGAGTCATCCGGTTATTGCATGGTCGGCTCGGTAAATCGCAACAATCGCCGCATGATCTCTGTGCTGTTTGGTGCTGATTCGGACCGGCTGCGCGCATCCGAAAGCCAGAAATTGCTGAATTTCGGTTTTGAAAACTTCGATACCATAAGGCTTTATGACAAGAACCAGGCGGTCGCGAACCTGCGCATCTGGAAGGGTACCGAGAGCCTCCTCCCAATCGGTTTCCGGCGTGAATTGTTTCTGGCCATCCCCAAGGGGGCACGGGATCGGCTCAAGGCCACAATGGAAACGCGACAACCCATCTTCGCGCCGGTCAGTGGCGGGCAGCAACTGGGCGTGCTCAAGCTGACGCTGGACGGCCAGCCCTACGCGGAATTCCCGCTGGCGGCTTTGGAGAGCGTTCCGCTGGCCAACGTGTTCTCGCGCGGATGGGACAGCATACAACTGTTTTTTCAATAAGGAATTGCAATGAGAATCTTAAAAAATTGTAACGAGCGGCTCGAGAGCAAGGCTCATGGAGCGCAGCGACATAGACATATCAATGAGATAGGCGAAGCACTGTGCAACGCCGCTATCGAGGCGCGCAGTAAATTTTGGGAGGATCTCAAATGACGATATATTTGAATGGGGAGTACATGCCCATCGAGGAAGCAAAGATTCCAGTGCTGGATCGCGGCTTCATTTTTGGCGATGGAGTGTATGAGGTGATACCGGTTTATTCGCGCAACGTGTTCCGCCTGGAGTCGCATTTGCGGCGTCTCCGGCACAGTCTTGATGGAATCAGGCTGATCAATCCTCACAGCGATGCGGAATGGACAGACATTATCAGCGAACTCGTCAAGCGCAATGAGACACAAGACCAGTATCTGTATCTGCATATCACACGCGGCGTGGCCAAGCGCGACCATGCGTTCCCCAGCCCGCCGGTCAAGCCGACAGTGTTCATGATGAGCAACCCGCTGCTCGCACCGCCGGCTGACCTGCTGAAAAGCGGCGTGGGTGCGGTAAGCGCAGAGGACAACCGCTGGCTGCGCTGCGACATCAAGGCGATCGCACTGCTGCCCAACGTGCTGTTGCGCCAGCTTGCGATCGATGCGGGCTGTGCCGAAACCATCCTGATCAGGGAAAACGAGTTTATGACCGAAGGAGCGGCCAGCAACATCTTCGTGGTGAAGAACGGCAAGCTGCTCGCGCCGCCCAAAGACAACCTGATGCTTCCGGGCATCACTTACGATGTAGTGCTGGAAATCGCCGCTGCCAATCAGATCCCGCATGAGGTGCGGCGCATCGCCGCCACTGAAGTGTTCAGCGCGGACGAATTGCTGCTCACGTCAAGCACCAAGGAAGTGCTCCCCATCACCACGCTCGACGGAAAACCGGTCGGAAACGGCAAACCGGGCGCAATGTTCACCAGACTGCACAATCTCTACCAGGAATTCAAACTCACCGTGATGCGCGCAACATGAGCAGACGACCATGAATGAGGAAATGAAGCTGTCCCACAGCCTGATCGAATATCCCTGCGAATTTCCGATCAAGATATTCGGCCAGCAACGAGCTGGTTTTGCCCAGGCAGTGCTCGAGGTGGTCACCCGCCACGACCCCGGTTTTGTCGCCGCAACCATGGAAATGCGCGCCAGCAGGAATGCCCGCTATATCAGCCTGACCTGCACAGTGCATGCCACTTCGCGCGAACAGCTTGATGCGTTGTATCAGGAGTTGTGCGATCATCCGTCGATCGTGATGGTTCTATGATTCCAACTCCATTTCGAAGGTCAGACAAGGCGGCGACGAATGAACGACGAAGGCAGTGCTGGTAGCACGACCAGGAGTGAACGAAGAAGCCAGCGCAGTATCACCGATGAAAAGGAGTTGGAATGATTCCTCACGTAAGATCGCTTGGTTTGGTCGAATATCACCCGACCTGGGATGCGATGAAGCGCTTCACCGCCGTACGAACCAGTGACACTCGCGACGAGATCTGGCTGGTGCAGCATCCGCCTGTTTATACGCAGGGACTAGCGGGCAAGCCCGAACATCTGTTGCACGGCACGAACATACCCGTCGTAAAGATCGATCGCGGCGGCCAGATTACCTATCATGGCCCCGGACAGATCGTCGCCTACATGCTGCTCGACTTGCGGCGCTGGAAGATCAACGTTCGCGAATTGGTGCGCCTGATGGAACGTGCAGTGATCGATTTGCTGTCCGAATACGGCGTGGAAGCGCATGGCCGCGAAGATGCGCCCGGCGTGTATATTAACGGTACGAAGATCGCCGCGCTGGGCCTGAAGATCAAGAACGGTTGTTGCTACCACGGCCTGGCACTGAACGTGGACATGGATCTCGCCCCCTTTTCCAACATCAACCCGTGCGGCTACACCGGAATGCGAGTGACCCAGGTTTGCGAACTGGGCATCGCTGTTCCGATCAATGAACTGCAGGCCGAACTTGCGCAAAATCTGACCCATGGGCTACAGCGGCACTTAGAAAGGAAGCAAGCACTTGAGCAATACTGAACTCAAACAATCCGGACACTTCAAGACCGCGCGCAACCCGATCAAGATCGTACCGTTGCAGGAACGGCTGCGCAAACCGGAATGGATACGCGTAAAATCCGGCAGCGGCCAGGGCTATCACAATATCAAGCGCATGCTGCGCGAGCACAAGCTGCACACCGTGTGCGAAGAGGCGTCCTGCCCGAACATCGGCGAATGTTTCGGCAAGGGCACTGCGACCTTCATGATACTCGGTGATGTATGCACCAGACGCTGCCCATTCTGCGACGTGGCGCACGGCAAACCAATGCCGCCGAATGCCAACGAGCCGGCCGACCTGGCGCGCTCGATCGGCCTGCTCAAACTTAAATACGTTGTGATCACCAGCGTGGATCGTGACGAT
>QJWF01000030.1 GCA_003235435.1 Nitrosomonadales bacterium | reverse complement strand
GGCAGATTGTGTAATATCTGCATGATATGAATTGCTTCCGGCGAAAATCCATTTGGCTATCCAGACTTGTTTCCGGAGTGTTGTCCGGCATCGCGTTTTTGTTTCCGCCTGGATTGCTGGCTGCAGAGCAGACCGATCAGACCGCAATGCCGCTTAATTTCCTTTCAAAACTCGATGCCCCGCGTGATTATGTGTCCGAAAGGATAGTCAGCTTTGCCACGGATATGGACCGCTTCTTCGGAGATGAGCGCAATTTCCAGGAAGCAAATAAAAGCGTGCTCCAGATCGACCTGACCAAGGTGGCAGGATATAACGGCAGCCGCAACCTCGTTCTTTCAGGCAAAGCGAAGCTGCATCTGCCGTCAACTGAAAAGAGATTGCATTTGCTGCTGGAAACTGATTCCGAGAAAAATATAACGGGTGACACGACCCAGGGTCAGCCGGTGGTTCTGGACAAAGTGACGGCACCCGAGAAACTTTCCCTGGCAGCCCGCTATGAGAAACAGCAGGAAACCCGTTGGCACTTGAGTGCCGATGCGGGCATTCAGGTCCGCAGACCTTTGGAGCCCTTTGTGCGCACCAGGGGGAGTTATTCTTTCCCGTTCGAAACGTGGCGGATGAAACTGGCCGAGTCGGTGTTCTGGTTCAACACGATCGGGGTGGGTGAAACAACCCAGCTCGACCTTGAGCATTTGATAAGCGAGCCGGTCTTGTTTCGCGCCAGCAGCAACGCAACTTGGCTGCATGACAAGCAGAACTTCGACTTGCGTCAGGATCTGTCGGTCTATCAAACCCTGAATGAACGAAGCGCATTGCTGTACCAAGGGAGTGCGGTAGGCGTCAGCAATCCCCAGGTTCAAGTGTCTGAATATGTATTGTTGCTGCTTTACCGGTACCGTTTGCACCGGGACTGGATCTTTTTTGAGATAAGCCCGCAACTGCATTTCCCCAAGGACGACAATTTCAAATCCAATCCCTCGCTCAACATGCGTCTGGAAATGCTGTTCGATAAGTCCAGATGACTACGGTGCGTGCCGGCCATTCCCCCTCCCAGACTGCACCTGAACCGGATATGTGAATGCAGTTGTAACCTTTATCACTGCATGGCCGAATATATTGGTGCGTGGTGGAAAGGAACATGAACCCGCGTATTTTGAAACCGTGTTTTTTTGTTGCAAGGAGGGTTTGAATTTCCCGGCCAGTGGTTTGAGGCCTGCCCTCCATGCAACCAACCAACTTAAGGAGCTTTAATCATGGAAAATCATCAAAAACTCTTATCGATCGCGATCGGCGGCTTGCTCGCACTGGGACTTGCAGGCAATGCCAGCGCAGCGGACAAGAAAGTGGAAATGGAAAAATGCTTTGGCGTCGCAAAGGCAGGAATGAATGATTGCTCAAGCAACAAGAGCGCGCATTCCTGTGCCGGCCAGGCAACCAAAAACAACGACCCGATGGATTTCGTTGCGGTACCCAAAGGCACTTGTGACAAGATCGCGGGCGGCAGCTTGATGGACAGCGGCGGCATGATGAAGAAAGCAATGTAATGAAATCGTCCGCAAGCCATGCATTGCCATGTGTCGCAGGTATCGGCTTGCGGGCGCCTCATTATCGCGAGGTGCTGCAACAACTGCCCGGTATCGGCTGGGTGGAAGTGCATAGCGAGAATTTTTTCGGGGGCGGCGCGCCCCTGCACACCCTTCTCAGGGTGCGCGAACACTATCCGGTCAGCCTGCACGGAGTGGGCATGGGATTGGCATCGACAGGACCGCTGGATCCGCAGCACTTGTCGGCGCTGGCACGGCTGTGCGATGCGATCAATCCCGCTGCGGTATCCGAACACCTTTGCTGGAATTCGAGCGAAGGAACGGTCATCAACGATCTGCTGCCCTTTCCCTATACACAAGCGGCGTTGTCATACGTCGCTGCCCGTGTGGAGCAGGTTCAGGAAAAAATCGGCCGTCGTCTGCTGGTGGAGAATCTTTCCAGTTATTTGTCGTTTGCCCACAGCGAAATGAGCGAGGGCGAGTTCCTTGCCGAACTGTCGCGGCGCACCGGTTGCGGCATCCTGTTCGATATCAACAACCTTTATGTGAATGCGCGCAACCTCGGCGTGGATGCCGGTGCATTTATCAGGAACGTGCCGGCTGAAGCAGTGGCTGAATATCACCTGGCCGGATACAGCGAGCGTGCCGGGATCAACGAGGGAGAAAGTTGCCTGGTGGATACCCATAACAACCCGGTCTATCCGGAGGTTTGGCGATTATATGAAGACGCGCTGCGCCATATCGGGGTGCGACCCACACTGATCGAATGGGATGCCGACATCCCCGCGCTTCCTGTTCTGCTTGCCGAGGCGGCACAAGCGCAGTCGCGCATGGAGAGATGCTGTGAATGCGTTGGGTGACATCCTCCCCGGCTTCAGTCGTGCCATCGTCCGCGGCGACGAGCCGCCTGGCCAGATCAATTCCGCATATCCGAAACATACTGTCTCAACAGCCATCGATGTATACCGCAACAATTATCTTGGCAACCTGCATGACGCGCTGGCCGGAGCTTATCCGGTCGTCGGGCAACTGGTCGGCAATGATTTCTTTCGGCGGTTGACTCGGGCATACATCGGGAAGAATCCTTCACGCAGCGGTAACCTGCATCATTATGGTGAACAGATGGCCGCATTTATCGCGGCATTTTTACCGGCTCAACAACTGGCTTACCTGCCGGATGTGGCGGCATTGGAATGGGCCTGTCATTGCGCCTATTTCGCTGAGGATGCCGGTACGTTGGACACAGGCAAACTGTCGCGGCTTGGGCAGGAACATTATCCCGATCTTGTTCTGGTCTTGCATCCGGCATGCTATATGGTGCGTTCCCCTTATCCGATCGCAGACATCTGGCATGCACACCAACCCGGCGCGCCCGATGATTTTCATATCGATCTGGATGGCGGACCATGCAATGCGCTGGTAATCCGCAATGATGATTCTGTCATTGTTGGCGAACTGGACGATGCTATTGCATTATGGCTGTCAATCATCCAGAACGGAACGACGCTTGGTGATGCGACTGCCGGCACGCTGGAAAAACACCCGGACTTTGATTTGCAGGCCGGTTTGTCCAGGCTGGTCTCGCAAGGGGTATTTGCCGATTTTCTGGTGAAGGGGCTGCCATGAATCAGATGCTGCGCCTGGCCCGTGTTTACTACACCGCTTCACATCTGCCGGAATTCCTGGCGCCGGTTCTCGATCTGGGATTGAGGCTGTTCCTTGCAAATGTATTTTTCAAATCCGGCCTGACAAAAATAAAAAGTTGGGACAGCACACTTTATCTGTTCAGCGACGTATATCAGGTTCCGCTGCTTTCCCCTCAGATTGCGGCAACATTAGCCGCAAGTGCCGAACTGGGGTTGCCCGTATTGCTGGTATTGGGCTTGTTCGGACGCTTTGCCGCGGCAGGCCTGTTCATTCTCAACGCGGTCGCTGTCGTTTCATATTACTCGGGATTGAGCGAAGCCGGTCTCAACCAGCATTTGTACTGGGGAATATTTCTCGCAGTGTTGCTGGTGACAAGCCGTGGAGCATGGTCGGTAGATGTCTGGCTGGAAACAAGGTTGAGAAAATCCGATTAGCCAGGGCGGTATTCCGTCAGGTGCACCTGAGCAGACCTTATGATGCATTCCGCAGCGCGCAGCATGCAAAAAGATTTAACCTGTTGAGGAGGAACGCAACTTGAACATGCTGAATCAGATGCGCATCGGCACTCGTCTTGCCTGGGGCTATGCCGTGGTATTGCTGTTTCTCGCCTCGGTAGTGATGGTTGCTGTATACCGGCTGGATAAAATGACGGAAACGACGAGGGATTTGGTGGAAGGAGATGCGGTTCGTGCGGCGCTGGCGAATGCAATCAATCTCCATGCGGAAAGCAGTGCGGGACGGTTGGCGCTGCTTTTCATCCTGCAGGAAAAAGAACAGAGGGTGGAGATCTATGGCGAGATGGATGGCCATAACGCTGCTATCGACAAAGCCATCGCGAATATTACGCCGCTGCTGACAAAGCCGGAAGAAAAGGCGGCGCTTTCCCGGTTGATGGGCCTGCGCGAAAAATACCGCGAAAAGTTTCACGACGCGATCGAGGCGCTGGAGTTGAATGACCCCGAATACGCCGAGCAAATAATGGTCACTTCCACCCGTATCGCCCTGAGCGATCTTCTGGCAGAAACATCGCGGCTTGCGGAAAGCCAGCAGGCTTCCATGCTGGTTCGCCAGAAGGATGCGACGGACAGCATGAAGCGTTCGAAATACATCGTTTTTGGCCTCGGCATGGCCGCATTGCTAGCGGGTCTGATGCTTGCCGTGGTATTGACGAAAGGAATAGCCGGTCCGTTGGGATTGGCAGTCAAGGTGGCGGATAAGATTGCCTCGGCAGCGGATGAACTTGCACAGCCGGTTTCCGGAGTGCGCAATGGTTCCTCGGAGCAGCGTGAAATGGCAGCCAACATCGGGCAGTCGGTCGAGCAGATGATCGAGGATATGGGGAGCGTGGCAAAAAATGCCGCAGAGACGCGTACATATGCAGTTGCTGCAAGAGATATGGCCATCAACAGCGCCGAACTGATCATGAACGCCGCCAGGGAGATCACCGAAATAGCTTCAATCGTGACATCCTCCGCCCACTCTGTGGATGGCATGCGCCAGAGTGTTAAAAGGGTTTCTGGAACGGTTGGTTCCATCAAGCAGATTGCTGACCAGACCAATCTGTTGGCGTTTAACGCCACTATAGAATCTGCGCGGGCCGGGGAGAGCGGGCGAGGGTTTTCAGTCGTCGCCGGGGAAGTGCGCAAGCTGGCAACCCGCACCACCGATGCTACATTGCAGATCAACAGCGAAATCCTGGATATCGATCGACAAACCCTGCATGCGGTAGAAAACATAAATTCCGGTCGGGCAGAAATGGATCGCGGCATGGCTCTCATCGAGGCAATGATCTCCCCGTTGAATGAACTGCGCGAAGGTGCGCAGGCTTCACTGGATAATCTGGAAGCGCTGACAAAAATCGTGAGTGACCAGGCTCAAGAAGTCGCAGCCATCGCCGATAATGTCCGCCGAATCATTGAAATGGCCGAAAATCACCATCAA
>QJWF01000241.1 GCA_003235435.1 Nitrosomonadales bacterium | reverse complement strand
ACATCGGCCTGCGCCTTGCTTATTTCCTCCGGGCGACTGCCTGCCTCCATGCGGGCGACCACCTGCTGCTGCGAAGACAGCTGTGCCTGCTGCAAAGCGACATTGCTCTGCAGTCTTGCGGTATCCAGCGTCGCAAGCAACTGACCTTTCTTGACGGAGTCGCCTTCCCTGGCCTGCATCGTGGCTATCCGATCAGAGCCGTTGAACGCCAGCTGCACCTGCCTGATGTCGACGTTGCCATAGAGCGTCAATGCATCTGAGCTGTCCGTGCGGTGATTGGAGTAATACCAGGTTGAAGCGCCGATTGTCCCCGCAACGATCGCAACGACAGGGATGAGGAGAAGTTTTCGTCGCATTGTCATCTTCCTGTGAGAATGTTCGTATTGAGCAACGGGAATGGCCATTGTACATTCCCATTGTGCAATTTCGATGCAAACCGGATCATTATGAATCCCCGGCTCATGACAGCATCCGCTTCGGGGAATTGCCAATTTTGAAATTGAGGTTCACCATAGCTCATGTGTTAACGCTTGTCCCGTTAGTGAGGAATACAAGATAGAGGTTTGCCGTGCATGAAATGTCTATCGCCGAAAGCGTCCTGCAAATCATCGAAGACCGGGCGCGGGCGGACGGGTATGCCCGGGTCAACGCGGTGTGGCTGGAGATCGGCCAGTTGGCCGGTGTGGAGAAGGAGTCGCTGCGTTTCTGCTTCGAAGTCGTAACGCGCGACAGCGTCGCCCGGGACGCGCGGCTGGAGATCATCGAGACAGCCGGAAAGGGGTGGTGCATGGAGTGTGCCCGCAGCGTGGCGGTGGCGGCACGTTACGAACCTTGCCCGTATTGCGGAAGTTTTTTGGTGCGGGTTACCGGCGGCGAAGAGATGCGGGTCAAGGAACTGGAAGTGGAATAGCAGTTCCCTTAAGGAGGACATCATGTGCATGACATGCGGATGCGGAAAGGGGAATACGCTGACAGGCGGACATGCGCCCGCGCAAAAGCGCAAACCCGGCCAGCAGATGAAATATCGGGCGCATCGGGAGGGTGCCGTGCATGCGCCTGGACACGAGCACTCAGATAGTCATGGCGGCATGGATTTTGGCGTGGGACCGGCAGGTGCGCATGCGCCGGGTTTGAGCCAGGCACGCATGGTGAGGATCGAGCGCGACATACTCGCCAAGAACAACGATTATGCCGTCGAGAACCGCCGCTATTTTTCGGAACACGGAATCTTTGCGCTCAACCTGGTATCCAGTCCCGGCTCCGGCAAGACCACATTGCTGGTCAAGACCATCGCCGCCCTGAACGGTGCACAGCCGCTCGCGGTGATCGAGGGCGACCAGCAGACCGACAACGATGCCGCGCGCATCCGCGCCGCAGGGGCGCCCGCGCTGCAGATCAATACCGGCAAGGGCTGCCATCTGGATGCGCACATGGTGGGGCAGGCCATGCAACGGCTGGCTTTGAAAGAAGACAGCCTGCTGCTGATCGAGAATGTGGGCAACCTGGTCTGTCCCTCCGGTTTCGATCTGGGCGAGGCGCACAAAGTGGTCATGTTCTCCGTGACGGAGGGCGAGGACAAGCCGCTCAAATACCCGGACATGTTCAGCGCAGCCCGCCTGATGCTGCTCAGCAAATGCGATCTGCTGCCGCACCTGGATTTCGACGCCGGGCTCGCCGAGGAAAACGCGCGCCGCGTCAATCCGGGCATACGGGTGATCCGCGTATCGGCCTCAAACGGAATGGGCATGGAGGAATGGCTGGAATGGATCTCGTCGGGTTGCCGCAATGCGGCTGCTGCCAGATACTGCATTACGGAACCAGAATTACAACTTGCCCCAACTCAGCTCTGATTGCTTTAACCCAAGTTGTTGGTTCACAGGATCATGGCGGGAAAAATTCTGCCTGCAAATTTCTGTTGTGCTCAGCCAGGAATCAAACGCCTTGCTTCAGACTGGCTGATATGAAATCGTCCAGATCGCCATCCAGCACGGCCTGGGTGTTGCCGACTTCGTAATTGGTGCGCAGGTCCTTGATGCGCGACTGGTCGAGCACGTAGGAGCGTATCTGGTGTCCCCAGCCGATGTCGGTCTTGCCATCTTCCATCGCCTGTTTCTCTGCATTGCGCTTGCGCAGTTCCTCCTCGTACAAACGCGATTTTAGCATCGCCATCGCCTCGGCGCGGTTGCGGTGCTGCGAGCGGTCGTTCTGGCACTGTACCACGATGTTGGTCGGCAGGTGGGTGATGCGCACCGCCGAGTCTGTCTTGTTGATGTGCTGTCCGCCCGCGCCCGAGGCGCGATAGGTGTCGACGCGCAGGTCGGCCGGGTTGATCTCGACCTCGATGGATTCGTCCACTTCCGGATAGACGAACACGCTGGAGAAGGAAGTGTGGCGGCGGTTGCCGGAGTCGAACGGCGATTTGCGCACCAGACGGTGCACGCCGGTTTCGGTGCGCAGATGCCCGTATGCATAGTCGCCGCTCACCTTGAGCGATGCCCCCTTGATGCCCGCGACATCGCCATCGGATTGCTCCATCACTTCGACCCGGAAACCTTTGCGTTCGCAGTAGCGCAGGTACATGCGCAACAGCATGGCCGCCCAATCCTGCGCCTCGGTGCCGCCTGAGCCGGCCTGGATATCGACGAAACAGTTGTTCGGGTCCATCGGGTGGGAAAACATGCGGCGGAACTCCATGGCCGCGACGCGCTTCTCGATGTCATGTATATCGGCGGCGGTGCTTTTCAGGCTCTCGTCGTCATTTTCTGCCTGGGCCATCTCGAACAGTTCGCCCGCGTCACTGAGGTCCTGCTGGATCTTTCCCAGACCAAGCACCACACCTTCCAGCATCTTGCGCTCGCGCCCCAGTTCCTGGGCGCGCTTTGCGTCCTGCCAGATGGCCGGGTCTTCGGCGAGTTCAGATACTTCGGTCAGGCGTTCCTGTTTGGCATCGAAGTCAAAGATACCTCCGCAATTCGGCGCTGCGTGCCGCCAAGTCTTGCAGTTGGTTGGAGATGGTGTTGAGTTGTTCGGCTTCCATTCGTTCGTCTCTATTAATTTGTTGTTCGGGCGAATCGCTGTGTCGCGTGCTCGCCCATTCCTCGTCTATCAATTCGATATGCCTTGTCATTTGCTGCGCGGCTCCTTGCGCTTCATCCCGAACAACAAACTTCTAAAGACAAACAGGAATTGTCGTTATGCTTAGAAGGACACGATTATACACGTGCCGCAGCAGTGGGTTCGCCCGCGAAGATTCTCGCCGGAATGCTAACCCCTACACCAGCGACAATCCTGCTGCAACACCGGCGGCGATTGCCGCAAAGCCGATTGCAACATGTCTGGCGAGATGCCAGCCGCCGATGAATATCACCATGCCGAACTTGAAAGCGAGATTGGCCAGCAAGGCGATGGCTATCGCCGTGACGGTCTGGAGTTCGTTCAGCTGCTCGAGATTGAACAGCCGAAGGCTGGTTAGTGTGATGGCGTCCACATCGGTCAGTCCGGAGACCAATGCCACGGCATACAGCCCCTGGCTGCCGGCGATGTCTTTCATCCATGCCGCGCCCAGCAACACAACCACATACAGCAAGCCAAAACCCAGGGCGGTGTGCAATTCCGCCGGGTTGGAAGTCTCGGGGACGAAAAGGTCATCGGCGTTTTTCATCTTGCGCCAGTTGTAGAACACAACGATCAAACCCGAAATCAGGCCGCCCGCGAGCACCGGAAGCAGGCCGGGCAGTGCACCGTAGGCCAGCGCGGCACCGATCACCATCAGCCGCAGCAACACCACCATGCCGGCGATAATGATCACTGATGCGGCAAGGTGTACCATGGTCTGATTATCCCTACTGCTTTTTGCATAGATCAGGGTGGTCGCGGTGCTGGATGCGATGCCGCCAAGAAAGCCCAGCAGCGGTGCGCCATAGCGTGTGCCGACCGTGTGCATCGCGGTATATCCCGCCAAGCTGATCCCGGAGATCAGCACGACCATCAGCCACGCCTGGTGCGGATTGAACGCATCGTAGGGGCCGAAATTCTGATCGGGCAGGATCGGAAGCACGATGAAAGTCAGCACTGCAAATTGCAATACCGCAACCAGGTCGCGCCGCGTGAGCCGCTGCGATATTCCGCGCAGTTCGGGTTTGAAATAAAGCAGGATGGTGATCCCGATTGCAAGCATGATGGCCAGTTTGGCGAGGCCGTACCAGACCATCGCACCCAAACCGTAACACAGCAGCAGAGCGATCTCGGTGGTGGTGCCAGGGTCGCTTTCTTCTTTCAGGCTGTTGAGATAAGCGGCGATGATCATGACAGCCACCGCGATCAATCCCGCGATCAGCAGCCAGGGCGAGCCGAGTTTTGTGGAGAGCAGCGCAGTCAAAGTGCCGAACAACGCGACCAGCGCGAAGGTGCGCAATCCGGCTTTTGCCGAGGGATTTCTTTCACGCTCCAGGCCGATCAGCAGGCCGATGGCCAGACTGGTGATGAATTGCGGCAGCGCTTCGATTTCGTTGCCCTGAAAAAAACCGAAATCCATGGATTTAATCTTTCACAGTTCGCCAGTGCCGAACGATGAGTTGTACACTCTCTGTGCCATTGTATTCATTGACACTCAGGCTGTACACGGCATGGATACGTTCGGGCAGCGGCTCGTTGTGTCCGAACAGTATCGCCTCGATGGGTTTTTTCTTCGATCCCAGGCGCAATTTAAGATGTTTCTCACCGACCACGCGCTGATTCTGCACGATGAAATCATCGTTGAATTGCGGAGCAGGAAAGCCTTGTCCCCACACTTGTTCTTGAAGTGATCTTGCAACTTCCACATTCATCTCGTCGTTGTTCAGCGCGCCATCGGTTTCGATTCGCTGCGCCAGATCCTTCTTGCCGAGCAGTTCGCTGCATACCTGTTCGAAGGCTGCTGCGAAGTTGCTGAAATCAGTTTCTGCGATGCTCAATCCTGCCGCAGCGGCATGCCCGCCGAACTTTTTTATCAGCTCGGGATGGCGTTTGCTGACCAGGTCCAGCGAATCGCGAAGATGCAATCCTGCGATGGAGCGACCGGAGCCCTTGATTTCCCCTGCGAAAGGACCGCTGCGCTGCAGCGGGGTACCCGCCGACGTACCCCTTGCGGGTACATGACCGGATCTT
>QJWF01000198.1 GCA_003235435.1 Nitrosomonadales bacterium | reverse complement strand
CTTGCGCGGCATGCGCGATGGACAGGAGATGCAGCACCGCGTTGGTGGAGCCGCCTACAGCCATGGTCACCGCGATCGCGTTCTCGAACGCCTTGCGAGTCAATATCTGCCGCGGCAGGATCTGCTTCCTGATCGCATTGACCAGAACCTCGGCAGATTTGGCAGTGCTCTCGGCCTTTTCCAGGTCTTCCGCCGCCATGGTTGAGGAATACATCAGGCTCAGACCCATCGCTTCGATGGCCGAAGACATCGTGTTCGCTGTATACATGCCTCCGCACGAACCTGCTCCGGGACAGGCATGGCGCTCGATCTCCAGCAATTCTATATCGTCGATCTTGTGCGCCGTGTATTGACCCACCGCTTCGAACGAACTCACGATGGTCAGGTCGCGGTCCTTGTAATGGCCGGGCTTGATCGTGCCGCCATAGACGAAGATGGAAGGAATGTTCAAACGCGCAATCGCGATCATCGCTCCCGGCATGTTCTTGTCGCATCCGCCGATAGCGATCACACCGTCCATGCTCTGGCCGTTGCACACGGTTTCGATCGAATCAGCGATCACCTCGCGCGACACCAGCGAATATTTCATGCCTTCAGTGCCCATCGAGATCCCGTCCGAGATCGTGATCGTGCCGAATACCTGGGGCATTGCGCCCGCCTTTTTCAATGCCGATTCGGCGCGGTCAGCCAAAGCCCCGATACCCTTGTTGCAAGGCGTGATGGTGCTGTGTGCGTTCGCGACACCCACGATGGGCTTGTCGAAATCCTTGTCACCGAAACCGACAGCGCGCAACATTGCACGATTCGGTGAACGTTGCACGCCCTGTGTGACGATCTTGCTTCTTTGGTTGTCAGACATAATCTATCACTTATAAAAAAAGGGGCTCGCGCCCCTTTCTGCGCGTTATCAGAACCTAGGCTGCGGTCTGTTCCGCAACCTGCTCGACAAGTTCGTTCATGGCTTGTGCCCGGCCTTCCAGCACCGCATCTGCGATGCCGCGGGCATACAGGCGGATCGCCTGAGTCGAGTCGTCGTTGCCGGGAATGACGTAGTCCACGCCGAGCGGGGAATTGTTGGTGTCTACCACGCCGATCACCGGGATGCCCAGTTTCTGCGCTTCAACGATGGCACCCTTCTGGTAACCAACGTCGATCACGAACAGTGCGGAAGGCAAGCCCTGCATGTCCTTGATGCCGCCCAGGCTGCGCTCAAGCTTCTCCAGTTCGCGCTTAATCATCAGCGCTTCCTTTTTGGATATCCTTTCGGTCGTGCCGTCCGCAGTCATCTGTTCCAGTTCGCGCAGACGCTTGATCGATTCCTGAACGGTCTTGTAGTTGGTCAGCATGCCGCCCAACCAGCGATGATTAACAAAGGGGGATTCTGCACGCGTGGCTTCTTCCTGAAGAATCTCGCGCGCCTGGCGCTTGGTCGCGACGAACAGGATGGTGCCTTTTTTGGCGGACAGCTTGCGCACGAACTTTTCCGCGTCCGCGAACATCTCGACGGTCTTTTCCAGGTTGATGATGTGTATCTTGTTGCGATGGCCGAATATGTACGGTGCCATCTTGGGATTCCAGAACCGGGTCTGATGTCCGAAATGAACTCCAGCCTCCAGCATTTGACGCATAGTTACAGCCATGATTACTCCAATCGTAAGGGTTATTGACTACCGTTCACCAGCTTGATCCGTATCGATTACGGACACCCCAACTTGTGCGAACGGGAAATTTGCTCCGGGAGATTTACGTTGCCAATCCAAAGCGACGCGCATTCTAACACCTTTGCGCAAGTTAACTCAACTAATCGGGTGCCTTTTCCAGTTCCTTGCGCTGTCGCTGATAGTCATCGTAGCTGCCGCGCTTCACGCAGTCTGACGCCGAAGGATAATTCAGGCATTCCTGTTCGCGGACATTCTGCAGCGTTTCATAGGCGGTACGCTTTGCCGTTTCGCCGCTGCAACCGGAAACCAGCGCAATCATCGACAGGCCCAATAACAATGCGAATTTATCCATGGTATTTACTCTCATGGTTGTTCGCGGAGTATCACCAGCGGCGGCGTCCGTGTCACTTGCCGCGTCGCCATCCATCCCGCCAGCGTCACGACCAATGCCCCGCCGCCGGTTCCGGCCAGCCAGATCATCATGCCGGGGTGATAGGGAATGTCCAGCACCTGTGAAGCAAGCACCCAGCCCAGCAATGTTGCGCCGCCTGCCGAGAACAATCCGCTCAACGCGCCCAGCGTGGCGAACTCGCTCAGGTGCAACCTCCGCAAATAACCGCCGTCCGCGCCCAGCGTGCGCAGGACAGCAGCTTCATGGATACGCTCGTCCTGCGTCGCGAGCAATGCCGCATACAGCACCGCCAAGCCTGAAAGCAGCGTGAACAGGAACACCGCGCTCATCGTCTGAGAGATCTGGTCCATGATGTGGCGCACCTGCTCTATCATCTGCTCGACGTCGATCAGCAGCAGGTTCGGGAAATGCTTGATCAACTCGTTCATGCCTGTTGCCCGATCAGGCGGAAGATGGAAGCTGGTGATGTAGCTGGCCGGAAAATCCTCCAGCATGCCGGGCGCGGCGATCACGAAAAAATTCACCTGCATCGAATCCCATTCCACCTTGCGCAAGCTCGTCACCTTCCCGCTGAACCTGCTTCCCGCCACGTCGTAGGTCAGCACATCGTCCATGTGGATGCCCAGCGTGCCGGCGATGCCCTCTTCCACCGACAGTTCAGATTTGGCGCCCTGCCTGAACCAACTGCCTTGAACGAACTGGTTATCCTTGGGAGGATCGGACATCCACGACAAGTTGGTCTCGCGCTCCGCCAGCCTGCGCGCTCGTTCATCGGGATAATCGTCGCCGCTGATCGCACGCCCGTTGATCTCGACCATGCGTCCGCGCACCATCGGGAACAATTCCGGCGCGGGCAATTTCTGCTGGGCAAAAAAATCCATCACGGAAGCGCGCTGGTCGGGCTGGATGTTGACGATGAAGCGGTTCGGCGCATCCGGCGGCAATCTCGAGCGCCAGCTGTCCATCAGGTCGGCACGCACGAAGGTGAGCATCAGCAGGGCCATTCCGCCGAGGGTCAATGCGACGACCTGCACCGCGTTGCTGCGCGCATGCCGCGCCAGGTTGGAAAAAGCATGGCTGCCAAATCTCGCCAACGCACGCACGATCAGCCAAGCCAGCAAACCGAACACCAGCAAGCCTGCCGCCAATCCGCCCAGCACAGTCAAACCCAGCTTCAGCGAACCGGCCTGCCACAGAAACAATCCGCTCAACACCGCACCACCAGAGGCGTACAGCAAACCAGTACCCGCTTGCGGTACACCCATTTCGCGACGGATCACACGCAACGGCGTGACGCCCTTCAGTTGCCACAGCGGCAGAAACGCGAAGCCCAGCAACAGCGCCATGCCGCTCGCTGCGGCCTGCCACACCGGCGTCAAGCCGGGTGCGGGCAACGAAGCCGCGCGCATCGAGGCGATCGAATCCACCAATATCAACTGGGAGACATAGCCTAACAGTTCGCCCAACAGCACAGCGCCGAAACCCAGCAACAGGAATTGATAGAGAAAGATGCGCAGCACCTGCGCCTGGGTAGCACCCAGGCAGCGCATCATCGCGCAGCTATCCAGGTGGCGTGCAATGAAATGGCGCGAGGCCAGCGCAAGCGCGACGCCCGCCAATACCACAGCGGTCAACGCGGCGAGGCCGAGGAAATGCTCGGCGCGTTCCAGCGCGACGCGTATCTCGGGACGTGCATCGCGCACGTCCTCCAGCTTCTGGCCGAATGCCAACCGGTTTTGCAGCCACGTCCTCAGATCGGCGACCTGCTTCGCATCGCCCGCGATCATCAATCTATATCCAATACGACTGCTTTCCTGCACCAGTCCGCTGGCAGGCAGATCTTCCGCATTCAGGATCACGCGCGGCGCAAAACTGGCAAAGCCGACCGACTGGTCCACGAAGCGCACCACCCGCGCCGCCACCTTCAGATGCAGATTACCGATGCTTACCTCGTCGCCCAGCTGCAAGCCGAGGCGCTGCATCAGGCGCTCGCCCGCCCACAGCGTGCCTCGTGCGGGAATGGTGCTGTTTTCGTTCTTTACGACATGCTCTGCGCCATCGTCGATGATGATCCTGCCGCGCAATGGATAGCCCTGTTCCACCGACATGATGTCCGCCAGCACATTCTCGTTCTTTCCCGCCACCATGCTCGGAAACGCGTCAGATTCCATCGTGCGCAGCCCGCGCTGTACCGCTGCTTCACGAAATTCCTTCGGCAACGGCCGCGTCGACGTGATGCGCAGGTCCGCGCCGATCAGGCTGGTCGCCTCCTGTTGCAGCGCCATCCTCACGCGGTCCGCGAACAAACCGACGGTGGAAATGCTGCCCACCGCCAGCACCAGCGCGATCAGCAACACGCGCCATTCCCCGGCGCGCCAGTCGCGGCGAAGCAGGTTCAGGGAAAGCCGCATGGAATTCATTTCATCATACCGGCGCAGGCCGGAATCCAGTTTATAAAAGGCCCCGTGCAAGCGGGACAACAACCCGGCTTTGTCTGCTTTGCAGAACCTGTGTTCATGCTGGATTCCGGCCTGCGCCGGAACGACGATCTTCCACCTGCCCCGCTGACAGATGCAACTGCCGGTTGCAACGACCCGCCAGCGCCTCGTCGTGCGTGACGAGTATCAGTGTCGTGCCCTGCGCGCGGTTCAGTTCCAGCATCAGTTCGATGATCTGCGCACCGGTGGCTGCGTCGAGGTTGCCGGTGGGTTCGTCGGCAAACAGAATCTTTGGCTGGACGACGAAGGCGCGTGCGATCGCGACGCGCTGCTGTTCGCCGCCGGAGAGATGTTTCGGAACATGCGTCATGCGCTCATTCAACCCGACGCGCCGCAAGGTTTCCGCCGCGCGTTCCTTCGCATCGGCTGCGCCGTGCAGCTCCAGCGGAAGCATCACATTTTCCAGCGCGGTCAATGCCGGCAGCAACTGGAACGACTGGAACACGAAACCCGCAAGGCGTCCGCGCAGTCGTGCGCGTGCATCCTCGTCGAGGGAAAAAATGTCAGAGCTATCGAGAAACACCTTGCCGCTGCTGGGGACATCCAGACCGGCAAGCAACCCGAGCAATGTGGATTTGCCCGAGC
>QJWF01000122.1 GCA_003235435.1 Nitrosomonadales bacterium | reverse complement strand
TTTGGCCTTGGCATCTTCTTTTATTTTTTCCTTTTTTTCGTCTATCCGCTGTTTGGCAACATCGGCAAGCAGCGCCCCGTAATCAACCTTGAACTTGATCGCATCGAATGAACCGCTCACATTCACGGGCAATGTTGCAGTCCTTCCCTGTTCGGTCTTTGCAAGCGCTGCCTTGACATCGTAATTCAGGCTGTCATGGCCGATATCGATATCGCCATTTCCACTCAGGCGCAACACAGTGGATTTCACCGAGAGATCATCGTTGTGTGCCACGCCGTTACGCACCTTGAAGTTGGCCTTGAACTCGCTGAACTCGGTCTTCTCGCTCTTGTCCACCCCCAGTGTCTGTGCCTTGGTATCCTTGCTGATATTCTGTACCCCCTGCACCAGCTTGGCGAGGTTGATGCCTTTGATCGCACCGTTCGCCAGATTCACCGACACGCTGCCGTTTAGCGCCTTCTTCATCGCGCTGACAGTGTTGCCCTGAGCGGTGAGGTTTATACCGACATCACCCCTTCCTTCCAGCAAATCAAGTTCGGCGGCATCCTTGATCAGCGGAGCTACGTTGACACTTTTGAGATTCTGGATGATGGCGATGCTCGGCGTGCCCTGCGCATTCACGCTTATACTTCCGTTCATGCTGCCCTGATACAGTTTCGCCGACAGCGGATTGATTTTTACCAGCCCGTTAACCGCTTTCGCATCCACGCGCAACTGCGCGGTTTTGACATTCATAAGCTTCAGTGCGCCGATTCGCACACTGCCGTCAAGGTTCAGCTTTCGAAGTGCCGACAAATCCAGTTTCTGTTCAGGCTGTTCAGATTTAGCAGCTATGGCTTCCTCCTGCTTTTTCGGCAGGTACAAATCGGCATCGAACTGGTCCATTTCTACATCGAATTTGACCGCAGGATCGGCAAACCCGTTCACGCCAAACCTTGCCTTGATCTGGCTTTGCAGCAAACCGCCAGCAAGACTCGCCTGAACACTCTGCTTGTCGGTATTCACCTGCACGCTGCCTTTCATCTCGCTGTTAACCGATTTGTTGGGCAACTTATCTCCGGTGGCATTCATCGCAATGTTGAGGTTGCTCAGATCGAATTGCTGCTCCTCGATGCTGCCAGACAACGGTGAGCTCAGCTTCACCTTGAAAGTCTGGCCGTTCTGCTTCATGTCCAGCTCAAGACTCAGAGAGTCGATCTTGAATGATTTCTCATTGCCCTCTATGCCGGGTATCGACAAGTTTGCAGCAATATTGCCGAATCCCCCGTCCATATTGGCATGCAGCGTCAACTTGGAAGCGGAATATCTGTCCTTGCCAAAACTCAGGGAAGGGGCATCAAATGTGGCTTCTAATTTGTCCTTTACCTTGCTTCCGCTCGCTTTCAGGGTGAATTTGTTGGCTGCAAATTCCTGGGTGGAAAGATCGGCCTTCACATCGCCGCTGGCCTGCACTTTCAAATTGCCTATATCCAGGGCAGAACCGCTGGCCTGCAACTGCATGTCCTGCAACAGATATTTTTGTTTGTCCAGATCGAGTTTCAATGTGGTTTTGAGCTGTGCATCAATGTCCAGCTTGGGCTGGTTGGCCTGTATGCCTGCAGATAAATCGATCTTGCCCGGCACGCCGACAGCAATGCGTCCGGTGCCGAGATTGAGGTTCTTGATGGTATATTGCGCGCCGCTGCCCTCATCCCGATAGCTGAGGTTGGCTTGTTTCACGGAAACCGAAGCTATGTCGAATTTTACCGGAGGGCCGGAGATACTTTTCTTCTGTTGTTGCGCCTCCTTTTGTTCCGTCTGGCCCAGCAGATCGTCAATGTTGGTCGTGCCATCCTTGTGCCTGATCAGTTTGGCTTTCAAACCGTTCAGCGCAATCTCGTCCACCACCAGTTGTTTGCGCAGCAAAGGCAATAGTGCGAGTGAAACACGCGCGGATTCGATTTCCGCAAACTCCCTGTCATTCCCGAATTCGGATAGCGACACCTTGCCTAGACTGGCGCCGATACTGGGATAGAAAGCCAATTTGATGTCGCCGTCGAGGCGCAGATTGCGCTGTGTACTGTCCTTCACCGCCTTGACAATCCGGTCCTTGTAATCGTTAGGGTTGAAAGTCGCAGCGATATACGCGACACCAGCCGCGGCAATGCCAACCGCTGCGCCAGTTGCCAGCAAGCCGTATTTCAGGATCTTGTTCATGTTCGCCCCAGCAAAAAGTCAGGGAGTGGATTATAACGAAGAGACGATAAGGGATGGGCAGGACCGAAACCCGCCCCTTACCCAGCTAGATCACCTTGGAATAGGTTGCATGCTCCTGACGTGTTCTCAAATACTTGTCGAACACCATACATATGTTGCGTATCAGCATACGTCCCTTGGGAGTAACCGTGATCGTTTCCGGCGACATTTCCAGCAGCCCCTCGCGCTCATATTCACGCATCTCTTCCATCTCTGTGGCAAAGTAGCTGTCGAAATCGATCAGATAGGCAATCTCAAAGGATTCCTTGGATATCTCGAAATGGCACATCAGCGCCTGGATGATGGCACGACGAACCAGATCGTCGGCATTCAATTCCATACCGCGCATGATAGGCAATACATCCCGGTCCAGTGCATCATAATAATCTTCCAGATCTCGATAGTTCTGGCTGTAAGTCGGACCGATCTTGCCGATGGCACTCAGACCCAGCGCGACTAGGTCGCAGTCTGAGTGGGTCGAATAGCCCTGAAAGTTGCGGTGCAACCTGCCTTGGCGCTGTGCAACGGCCAGTTCGTCGTCGGGCTTGGCAAAGTGATCCATGCCGATATACACGTAGCCCGCCTTGGTAAGCTTGTTCACAGCCATGTCGAGAATCTCAAGCTTCACCTGCGGGGCCGGCAGATCCTCCTCATGGATACGCCGTTGCGGCTTGAACATGGTTGGCATGTGTGCATAGTTGTAGATCGACAATCGATCGGGGTTGGCGGAGATCACCCTGTCCAGCGTCACGCCGAAACCCTCAAGAGTTTGCTTGGGAAGCCCGTAGATAAGATCGATACTCACCGATTTGAAACCGTTGGCGCGCGCCGCACGGATCACACGCACCGTTTCTTCTTCGCTCTGAATCCGGTTCACCGCGCGCTGCACCTGGTCATCGAAATCCTGCACGCCAAGGCTGATACGATTAAAACCCACTTCGCCGAGCAGTGCGATGGTCTCATCGCTGACCTTGCGCGGATCTATTTCGATCGAGTATTCGCCGTCATCAATCAGTTTGAAATGCTGCCGGATCGATGACATCACCTGTCGGATCTCGTCGTCGCTGAGAAAGGTCGGTGTACCGCCGCCAAAATGCAACTGCTCGACCACCTGATCCGGCCCAAGCAGCATCGCCTGCATCGCCATCTCCTTGATCAGATAGCGCACGTACACGGCGGCTTTGCTCTTGTCCTTGGTGATAACCTTGTTGCAGGCACAGTAAAAGCACAGCGTATTGCAGAACGGGATGTGGATATACAGCGACAAGGGGCGGGCGATACCGCCAATCTCCCTTTTAGCCACCCATTGTGCATAGGTCTCTGCATTGAAAGCTTCAACAAAGCGGTCTGCGGTAGGATACGAGGTGTATCGCGGACCGTTCTTGTCCAGCCTCCGTATCAGCTCAAGGTCCACTACCAGTTGATTTGCAGCTTTTTCCATTATTCCCCCGATTATGTTAAAAAACTATGACACTTATCCGACAACAACGGTTTGATATATGTCAAAATCCATGTCATATTTAAAATTTTAGGAAGTGTCCTACTCGGTTTAGGCCCGAATTACCCATGTAATGGCAGCACACTCCCCGTTTCTAGAAGGTAACCAGAACGTGCAACGATCCGTTTTGCCTAGTCAATTAAAAATTGCCTGCTCCAACTGCAATTTGCGCGAGTTATGCCTGCCCGTCGATCTCAGTATCGGTGAAATGCAGCAATTGGAATTACTTAGTCATGCCAAGCACAATTATACTCGCGGCAGTTACCTTTATCGCATCGGTGACAAACTGCATTCGCTGTATGCCATACACAGCGGCTCATTCAAGACCCAATTTCTGCATGAGGACGGACGCGAACAGGTGACCGGCTTCCAAATGGTCGGGGAAATCATCGGCCTGGATGCTATCAGTACTGATCGTCATAATTGCGATGCCGTTGCACTTGAGAACAGCGAAGTATGCGAACTTCCATTCAACAAACTCGAATCGCTTAGTCGTGAGTTGCCCAGTCTGCAACGCCATTTGCACAAGATAATGAGCAGTGAGATAGTACGCAGCCAGGGTATCATGCTTCTGCTCGGGTCGATGAGGGCGGAACAACGGCTCGCAGCTTTCCTTTTGAATTTGTCACAGCGATTCGCGGCACGAGGCCTGTCTCCTACCCGGTTTCAGCTACGCATGTCGCGCCAGGAAATCGGCAGTTATCTGGGATTGCAGCTGGA
The DNA here is from genome assembly GCA_003235435.1 of Nitrosomonadales bacterium. Taxonomy (GTDB): domain Bacteria; phylum Pseudomonadota; class Gammaproteobacteria; order Burkholderiales; family Gallionellaceae; genus Gallionella. Next base: position 736 of record QJWF01000122.1, on the reverse strand, counting down.
AACTGTCAGTCGTGCATTTTCACACTTCCAGGATGACGGACTGATCAGCGTCAAGGTTCGATCGATTGAGATCCTGAGTTTGCAGCGCCTGCAGTCCTGCCTCAACAGTTCTCCATAGTTTGACACCCTGCAGGATTAGGCAGATTATTCTGCTATATGTTTTTAATACCGGAGGAAAGAAACGATGAACATCCAATCAAGTGAAGGCGAAAGGAAACGCGCACGCCATTTGCACGCAGTACTGCTGTTTAACCTGGTCGTAAATCATATTTTCCTTTTCTTGATGGCGCTAACTCTCATCAATCAAAGTAGCAACTTTTTGATTTTGCATATTTTCCTTTCCATTGTATTGCTTGGCTACATTCTGATCAGGGCTAAGAGCGCGCTTACCACTGAATCATCCTGGTATGTGTGTTGTCATTGGCAATTTGCAGCAAAGCGTGCCCGACTGTTTCTGTTTCTGTTCATAGCGTTGGGATCGCTTAGCGTCCTCCTTTATTATGGAGGTCACGCGATGGGCATGAAAGCAGTTGCGAGCTGGGCTCTGACCGGCGGCTTCGGCCTGTTGCCATTCATGGTGGCTGTATTGGGACTGATCGTCATCGAGTTTGACGCAGAGCATCAATCCAGAACAGGCAAAGTACCTGCCGGCGCCATCGCATACTACCCGCCGCCCAAGGAAAACGCATAGTAGATGGACAAGAAAATCATACTGGGTGTGGTTGCGCTCGTGTTC
>QJWF01000024.1 GCA_003235435.1 Nitrosomonadales bacterium | reverse complement strand
TTCATTTTCATGAGCTTATATTCAACAAACCAATATACGATCACTTTTTATTTCTGAAAAAATAAATATATTGATGAACTTAGTTTATAAAGCCAACTCTGAATACAGTTTGTGCACACCATAATATAGAGCGAATCATCAAATTGGAGATGGAAATGAAATATCCTCGGTTGGCCAGAATCGCCTTCATGGGCAACTTCGTGCTGTTTTGCCTGATTTTATCGGCTGCAGCTATGGCCGCCACGATTGGTGCGGGCGATTTTAACCACACTAAAACCGGATTTCCCCTGACAGGGGCGCACACTGCAGTCGCTTGCGTAACCTGCCATGTCGACGGTGTGTTCAATGGCACTCCCAGAACCTGCGATGGCTGCCATGCCGTCGGAAAACGCGTCGTGGCAACACCAAAATCGAATGATCACGTTGTCACCGATGCGCCCTGTGAAACATGTCACTTCAACACTGCTACCTTCCTTGGTGCACGCTTCAACCATAACATGACAAAGCCGGACCAATGCGTAAGCTGCCATAACGGAAGGGTAGCGCAAGGCAGGCCGGCAAATCACAACGTTGGCAAGAAGGCCACGGATTCATGCGATCACTGCCACAGAACCAGTGCATTCTTGCCATCGAGCTGGAACCATAGCGGGGTGATTCCGGGCAGCTGTGATTCGGCAGGATGCCATGTTGCGGGTTCCAACCAATATTTCAGGTCAACGGCAACCCATACCCGTACAGGGATGGCAACATACAAATGCGACGACTGCCACAACTTCGTCAGCTGGTATCCGGGGCACTACAATCATACTGCGCCTTCTCCGACGGGAAGGTGCGATGGTTGTCATAATGGTTCCATTGCAATATCGACACCTGCCGGACATGTTGTGCTAACAGGTGAAGATTGCGGCCAATGCCATACCTCCACGGTCAGCTGGTTGGGCGCGCTTGGAGCTAAACCTGCTAATCACATTCCTTATAACGGGGGGGTGAATTGCAGTAACTGCCATATCGGCAACACGGTCGCGACCGGCGCGACCTTGCATGCCTATGTTTCCGGCACTTGCAAGACTTGCCATAACACCAGCCCGGTATATCTGGGATCGATGACACGGAAATCGATACCCGGTCACGAAGGATCGAGCTCCGGCCAGGATTGCATTTCGTGCCATACAAGGCAATTCACCGGGTGGAATAATCCCTGAGCGAAATCCAGTTCCTGCTCATACGGGTAACCTGTGCGGGCCCTCGTCATCATGAGGAGAGGGCCCAGGATAATATTGAAATTTGATATGGCGATAAAACGAACCACTTCCCTGAAATCGTATCTGGTCATCTTCGGTCTATTGTTGCAGCCGGTGATTTCAAAGCATGCAGCGGCGCAGCCGCTTGACGACGTCAGCCTCGAGTATCAGTCAACGGGGATAGTCGCCACGATACGATTGACTGGCCCCGTGCAATATCTGAGGCACTTCCCCGAGCGCCATGGCAAAGTACTGGAGATCTTCTACAGCCGTGTCTCCGGTGCGACGAGCGACGAGCCCTGGGTCGACAACGAGGTGCGCAAATCTCCCCCTTCGAATCTGATTCCCGGATTTACCGTAACCACGCGCAACCAGCAAACCCAGCCTAAATTGGTGGTCGAATTCGAGCGCGATGCGGATTACAGCGTGACACCGGGCAAGGATAACCGCAGCCTGCTGGTAACTATCCGTCCGGACAAGCTGCCGGCAAAAACCTCGACCTTGCCTTTGTTGCCGACGATAAAACCTGAAAGTTTGCCTCCGCCGGGCACAACGCTTAGCGAAGACGAAGAAGCCATGGCGCAAATCAACAAGAAGGCGCGCGCACTGATGATAGAGGCGCGCGATGCGATGAGGGCCGCGAACAATGTTGCAGCGGTGGATGCATTCAACAAACTGCTGCTGTTGCCCCCAAATGACTACACGCAGGACGGCCAGGAATGGGTAGGCGTGGCGCGCGAGCGAGCCGATCAAATCGACAAAGCCAGAGTCGAATATGAGTTGTATTTAAAGGTATATCCTGAAGGGGACGGGGCGGCTCGCGTGAAGCAGCGATTGTCGGGACTTGCCGCGGTGCACGCTGCAAAGCTTGGCACTGCAGTCGTGGAAAAAAAAATGGCTGAACGCTGGATATCCTACAGCAGTATCTCACCGCATTATTATTACAGCCACAGCAAGATTGAATCCACTGTCACGTTCAACAATGTTCCATCCACTACGACGATATCCATGGTTGACCAGTCGATGCTGATAACCAATCTGGATGCCTCCGAGCGTTATATCAGCGAGGATTATGACGGGCGCCTGGTGTTCAGCGACGTGGCCATGTGGAATTTCCTGTCATCACAACCCAGCCGGAACCGACTGACTGCAGCCTATGGAGAGATCAGGAACCGCATAAGGAAATATTCTGCACGTTTGGGGCGCCAGTCGTCATCGGGTGCGGGTGTGCTGGGGCGTTTCGATGGACTTTCCGCTTCCTATGGAGACCCTCAGGTAGCGGGCTTAAATGGTGTTGTCGGCAGGCTTTCCGATTTTTCTTCCGGAAGCAAACCCACGTTCGTCGGTTTAAGCGTGAACAAAGACCCTGTTTCTATCTACGCAATCAACCAGCGGGTCGAGAGTACGACAGACCGCCGCGCGGTGGGTGCGGAGTTCAGGTATTTCGAAGGCAGAAAAACGGCTTACGCCCTGGTGGATTATGACGTCTATTTCAAAGCGTTGAACGCGGCACAAGCCATGGGTACGGTCGGCGCATACGGCGGCACGGTCAATATCATGGTGGATCACCGCAAAGCGCCAACGCTGAGCATCAGAAACGCCCTGCTAGGCGCGGGCACATCTTCGGTCGATGCACTCCTGCAAACCATGTCGGCAAGCAGTTTGCGCGATCTGGCGCGCGCAAGAACCGCCACTTCCAATTCCGGGCAGATCGGCATCAGTGTTCCGCTCGACAAGAAATGGCAGGCCGGCGGCGACCTCCGGCTCTCGAACACGACCGGTTTGCCTGCCAGCGGGACGACCGCTCTCGAAGGAATTCTTCCGGAAACACCTGGACGCGGAACTGAAATGAGCGCAACGGGGGTGCTGATCGGCAACAGCCTCTATACCGATAATGATATCTGGTCGGGGAGTGTCACGTTCAACGTCAGCAGTTCAGTGCACGGTTATTCCATCTATTTGTACAACTATTCCTTGATAAACAGCGATTGGACGGTGAACACCTCGCTGCAATTCTATCGCCAGAAAGATCAGTTCGGCAGCACGATAGAACGGACAACTCCCATGGTCCGCGGAACCTATCGAATCAAACAGCAACTCAATGCCGACATGGATGGCGGGATCGATTATTCCGATTCCAGCGGCTTGCAACAGACTTCAAAAACCAAGCGTTTCTTCTTTTCCGCGGGGCTTCGCTGGGACTTCTGATAATAAACCCGGTTGTTAATCCAAGCCATCGGCTTGAGATTGAGTCCGGAAACGATGAACGGAATTCCAACAATCTCTCGAACAAGTATTGCCGCGCTTAATTTGCGCCCAACGCGATCCAATCGACGATAGCGTTGATTTCGGCAGCGCTTAATGCAGAGACCGCTTCGTTAAACGGACCGATCCCTGTCCACAACATCAATACCGATACGCCCGTTCAAACCGGGATAAAAATCGTATTGGGTGCCTCCGCAAAGAAACGCCTGGTTTTCCGTGTTGGTATATGAACCGCTATAAGTAACGGATGCGGTGAAACTGTAAGTAACATTTTTGGACATACGCGCATATCCTGCTTTTGCAAATAAAAAGTAAGGTGATTCGTCGGTCAGTTTCATCGGGAACATGAACAATGCAGCCACTCCGGCTTCGGTGATTCTCGTGTCTGAAATGGCACCAGCCTAGGCAATACTTGCTTTGGCTAGGGTTGAAAAAAATTCAGCCGCGTAAGTTTTGTCGATCTGGTAACTCAGCAAACCGGTGCCTGATGTGTTGTCCAGTTGAAAGCCGGCAAAGAGTGGAGTGTAAGCCGCGAAGACCGGTGCGTCCGATCCTCCGCCGCACGACGGGAGCAACGCGAGCACAACGGAATGAATGAGGAGGGTGGCGGGGCTCATATGTTTATGCGGGATTTGTCGACCGATTGTTCATTTCGGGTCTTAAGCAAGCCTTAAGGATGGTTGTTTAAATTGCACATACCGTAATGCAATTTAAGGAGACCAAATCCAAATGAAAACTGCTACTGAAAGTATATCTTGGACCGTACGCTGGTTGGTGGCCGGATTGGCCTTGTTGATCATGGCACTGCCGGCTATCGCTTCTGTCGGCGCTTACATCTAGCCTCAAAACCATGGATCCCTGTGTTTACGCGCCGAGACAGTCATTCACAGATATTGAGCGCATTGAACAAGCGGGTTGGACAAGGCTGTCTGCAAAACAAGGTCTATCCCCGATGTTTCATGCCTATGTATGCCCGGTCGAGCGATGACCATGACCATCAATGATTATGGGGTTACCTGTGCTGTGTAAAGTGCATTTCTCCATCTCTCGTTGCGATGCTTTTCAAAGAGACCAGTATGAAACGATTGTATGAAAGGGCTTTAGGGATATGAACGACAAACACTTTCAGCGGGCATATAACTCGCATATGGCAGGTGACAGGGAAACAGCCAGGCAATTATATGAAAAGGTTTTAATGAAACAACCCAAGCATGTTGATGCGAGATTCATGCTGGGTACTTTGCTGGCCGAATCCGGTGATGCTGGACTTGCATTGACCCATCTGAAAGCCGCCGCGAGCCGCATGCCCAACTCGCCCATGATACATACGAATCTTGGCAATGTTTACCTGAAGCTCGGCAAACTTGACCAGGCCGGCGAGTGCTACAGCAGGGCGCTCAAACTTGACCCGCTGGTTCCCGAGACCTTGTTTAATTTGGGTCTGATTTACTACCAGCAGGGAGAGCAGGAAGAAGCCGCATCTTGTATCGAAAGCTGCCTTGAAATCAAACCCGATTTTCATGAGGCCTATATGCTGCTCAGCAAAATTTACCGCGAGCAGAACCAGCATGAACTTGCCGCCGCTTGCTTCATAAAAGTCCTCTCTATCAAGCCCGACAAGATCGAAGCGCTGTTTGAGCTCGGTAATCTGTATGCTGCCGGCGGGGATCAGGTAAAGGCGACCTTTTATTTCA
>QJWF01000188.1 GCA_003235435.1 Nitrosomonadales bacterium | reverse complement strand
GAGGTATTGGCGCATCACACCGACAGCCAGCCGATAAGACAGATCGTGCTGCAGCCCCAGGTGCTGGCTTTTCTCGGGGCGTGTTTCCTGATGTCGGCCGCACATGGCTCATACTACACATTCTTTTCCATCTATCTGGTCGAGCATGCCTATGCGAAAAGCGCGGTAGGTTGGCTTTGGGCAATCGGGGTGATCTGCGAGATCGGCGTGTTTTTCCTGATGCCGTGGCTGGTGCATCGTTTTGGATATACCCGCATATTGCTGTTCAGCTTTGGTTCCGCGGTCGTGCGATTCCTGCTCATAGGTTGGGGCGTGGATTTCCTGCTGCTGCTGCTGTTTGCCCAGGTGCTGCACGCGGCTACATTCGGCGCATATCACGCCGCCTCTGTCGGGCAGATCCACGAGTTCTTCCGGGGGCGGCATCAGTCCAAGGGACAGGCACTGTTCGGCAGCCTGAGCTACGGCGCCGGGGGCATGTTTGGCGGTTTGGCGAGCGGCCCGATCTGGCAGCACTTTGGTGCCAGCGTACTGTATACGTGCAGTGCGGGCATAGCGTTGCTGGGCTTGCTGCTGATACTCTGGAAACAAAGGATAACGAGCTGGCAACCAGTTGCATGAATTCGGTTAGGTAAACCGGCACATCGTACTAACCTGCGACCATGTTGTCGATTGTAGGACCATTGGATCTGATCATCGTCGATGGCAAATCATATGCAATCAAAGACAGCTCGATCCAGGGAATACGTGTCTTTGCAGGCTGCGTACCCTGTTCCATTGTGGCATAATCTCCAGTTTCTGAAATGCAGAACAATATGCGCGCGCAGACCCTATACGACAAACTCTGGAATTCACACGTGGTGAGGCAGGAAGCCGACGGCACCGCGTTGATCTATATCGACCGCCATCTGGTGCACGAGGTGACCAGCCCTCAGGCATTCGAAGGGCTGAAGCTGGCCGGGCGCAAGCTGTGGAGGAAGGATTCCATTCTTGCCGTGGCGGATCACAATGTGCCGACCACAGGGCGCGCGCAGGGCATCGCCGACCCGATATCTCGTTTGCAGGTGGAAACGCTGGATGCGAACTGTGCCGAATACGGTGTCACTGAATTCAAGATGTCCGATGTGCGCCAGGGCATCGTGCATGTGATCGGGCCGGAACAGGGTGCCACGTTGCCGGGCATGACCGTGGTATGCGGTGATTCGCACACCAGCACGCACGGCGCTTTCGCAGCGCTGGCGTTTGGCATCGGCACGTCCGAAGTCGAGCACGTGTTGGCGACACAGTGCCTGCTGATGAAAAAATCCAAAGCAATGCAGGTGGTGGTGGAAGGGACACTGGGCAGAGGTGTCACCGCGAAGGATGTCGCGTTGGCAGTGATCGGCAAGATCGGCACGGCGGGCGGAACCGGCCATGCGATCGAGTTCGCAGGCAGTGCGATACGTGCCCTTTCGATGGAAGGACGCATGACGCTTTGCAACATGGCGATCGAGGCCGGCGCGCGCGCCGGCATGGTCGCGGTGGACGACAATACCATCGATTATCTCAGGGGGCGTCCGTTCGCGCCGCAAGGCGCGTTGTGGGACAAGGCAGTTGCCTACTGGCGCACCTTGCAAAGCGATGAGGGCGCTCAATTCGACAACGCGGTCATGCTCGACGCCACACAGATAAAACCCCAGGTGACCTGGGGTACATCTCCGGAAATGGTTGTGGCTGTGGACGGGCGCGTGCCGGATCCGGACGGTATCAGCGATCCGGTCAAGCGAGATGCTGCGATGCGCGCGCTAAAGTATATGGACCTTGCAGCGAAAACCCCGATCGAGAAAATCAAGATCGACAAGGTATTCATCGGCTCCTGCACCAATTCGCGCATCGAGGACTTGCGTGCAGCGGCATCGATCGCACGCGGCAAACACGTTGCGGCGAATGTGAAGCTGGCGATGGTTGTGCCCGGTTCCGGCCTTGTGAAACAGCAGGCCGAAGAGGAGGGGCTGGACAAGATATTCATCGCGGCAGGATTTGAGTGGCGCGAGCCCGGATGTTCGATGTGTCTGGCCATGAACGATGACAAGCTGGAGCCGGGTGAACGTTGCGCCTCGACTTCCAATCGCAATTTTGAGGGGCGGCAGGGTTCGGGTGGGCGCACCCATTTGGTAAGTCCGGAGATGGCTGCGGGAGCAGCCATCGCGGGGCATTTTGTCGATGTGAGCAAGGTTTGACTGATGAATAAATTTACTTTTCTGGATGGGTTGGTTGCGCCGTTGGATAGGGCCAACGTTGATACCGATGCAATCATCCCCAAGCAGTTCCTGAAATCGATCAAGCGTTCCGGTTTCGGCCCGAACCTGTTCGACGAATGGCGCTATCTAGATCATGGCGAGCCGGGAATGGATAATTCGAAACGTCCTTTGAACCCGGATTTCGTGCTGAACAAACCGCGTTATCGGGGAGCGCAGATATTGCTTGCACGGGAGAATTTCGGTTGCGGCAGCTCGCGTGAACACGCGCCGTGGGCGCTTGAGGATTTCGGCTTCCGCACGATCATTGCACCCAGCTTCGCAGATATTTTCTTCAACAACTGTTTCAAGAATGGGCTGCTGCCGATCCGTCTCACCGAGCGTCAGGTGGATACTTTGTTCAGTGAAGTTGAGGCCGCGCCGGGATACCGCCTGAGAATCGATCTGGAACAACAGATCATCACTGCACCCGATGGTACTGCATACAAGTTTGATGTTGAACCCTTTCGCAAGCATTGCCTGCTGAACGGCCTGGATGACATCGGCCTGACCTTGCAGCATGTATCCGAGATAAGGGCTTACGAAGCAAAGCACCGTGCTGAACAGCCCTGGCTGTAATTGTTCAAACTGGAAGCCGATACACCACCACCGTTATTGACTGAGATGGCTTACATGCCACGATTACTAGGATATTGAAATGAAGATCGCAGTATTGCCGGGTGACGGAATCGGACCGGAAATCGTAGCGCAAGCAGCCAAGCTGATGGAAGCGTTGCGCCGCGACGGATTGAAGGCAGAAATAGAGTATGCACACATCGGCGGCGCCGGATATGACACCGCTGGTGATCCCTTGCCGGAAGCGACACTGAGGTTGGCAAAAGAATCCGAGGCCGTTCTGCTCGGTGCGGTGGGCGGTTATCAATACGATACGCTGGCACGGCCGCTTCGGCCGGAACAGGGTTTGCTGCGCATTCGCAAGGGACTGGGCCTGTTCGCCAACCTGAGACCGGCGATGGTGTACCCGGAACTGGTCAATGCTTCCAGCCTTAAGCAGGAACTGGTGTCGGGACTGGACATCATGATCCTGCGAGAGTTAACCGGCGATATCTATTTCGGGCAGCCGCGCGGTATACGCACCCTCGATAACGGAGAACGCCAGGGTTTTGATACCATGCATTACAGCGAGTCCGAGATCCGCCGTGTGGCGCATGTCGGATTCCGGATCGCGATGAAACGCGCTGGCAAAAATAGCCAGGGCAGGCTGTGTTCGGTCGACAAGGCAAACGTACTGGATACCAGCATGTTCTGGCGCGAGATCGTCACCGAGGTGGGAAAGGAATATCCGGCCGTCGCGTTATCGCACATGTATGTTGACAATGCCGCGATGCAACTTGTGCGGGCACCCAAACAGTTCGATGTGATCCTGACCGGCAATATTTTCGGAGATATCCTGTCCGACGAGGCATCGATGCTGACCGGATCGATCGGCATGTTGCCTTCGGCTTCGCTGGACGAGAACAACAAGGGGTTGTATGAGCCTTGCCACGGTTCGGCGCCTGACATAGCGGGCAGGGACATGGCAAATCCGCTGGCGACGATTTTGTCGGTGGCGATGATGATGCGCTACACTTTCGGCAGAGAGGATATAGCGCAACGCATCGAAGCCGCTGTGCGCAAGGTGCTGCAGCAGGGGTTGCGCACCGCAGATATCCATGAGCCGGGAATGCAGAAAGTCGGCACCGCGGCGATGGGTGATGCTGTAGTCGCGGCAATTTAATGAATCAGGTTCTGGAGAACATGCAATGAGCAAGCAGTATGACGTATGTATATTGGGCGCAACCGGTGCGGTCGGCGAGGCGATGCTGTCCATATTGGAACAACGCAAATTCCCTGTGCGAAATCTGTATCCGCTTGCTTCCAGCCGCTCGGCTGGTTCGAATGTCCAATTGAATGGCAGGGACATGACCGTATTGAATGTTGATGATTTCGATTTTTCGAAGGCGCAGATCGGACTGTTCTCAGCGGGCGGCAGCGTGTCCGAAAAATATGCGCCGATCGCAGCCGCGGCAGGGTGTGTGGTGATCGACAATACCGCGCAATTTCGCTATGACAGGGATATACCACTGGTGGTGCCGGAGGTGAATTCTCATGCCATCGCGCAGTACAAGAATCGCGGCATCATCGCCAATCCGAATTGCTCGACCATCCAGATGCTAGTGGCGTTGAAGCCTATCCAGGATGCTGTGGGTATCTCACGCATCAATGTGGCAACCTATCAGGCGGTATCGGGTACCGGCAAGGAGGCCATCGATGAACTGGCCGAACAGACCCGGGCATTGTTCAATAATAGGGATGTCAAAATCGAGGTATACCCGAAGCGCATCGCTTTCAACGTGTTGCCACAGATCGATGTGTTCCAGGAAAACGGGTACACCAAGGAAGAGATGAAGATGGTCTGGGAAACCCGCAAGATCATGGAGGATGAGTCCATTCAGGTGAATCCCACTGCGGTTCGAGTCCCGGTGTTCTACGGCCATTCCGAAGCGGTTCACATCGAGACGCGCAAAAAGATTTCCGCGGAACAGGCGCGAGCCTTGCTGGAAAAGGCACCTGGAGTTATCGTGCTGGACAGGCGCGAGCCGGGCGGGTACCCCACCCCTATCGAAGCTGCCGGCAATGATGCCACTTATGTAGGGCGCATACGCGAGGATATATCGCATCCAATGGGCTTGAATCTGTGGGTGGTGAGCGACAATGTGCGCAAGGGAGCGGCATTGAACAGTATTCAGATTGCTGAGATTCTGATCGCAGAGCATTTCGGTTAAAGGTCTGGGCACTGGTATTTATTCCTCCAGACGGGGAGGGCACTATCGATTTAAACAAATTATTAGCTTGTGCTTATAACTCTATGATGTTATTTTGTATTGTCTGCAAAATATGGTGAGGGTGATGGCGTGCGAAAATCACTTGTAAAACTGTTCGGTTTCTTGGCTGGCATCACATTGTC
>QJWF01000119.1 GCA_003235435.1 Nitrosomonadales bacterium | reverse complement strand
CTCCACCGGCAAGCACATCCATGAGACGCGCGAATGGATCATCCGCAACGCCCCCGTTCCGATCGGCACCGTACCCATCTACCAGGCGCTGGAGAAAGTGGACGGCAGGGCCGAAGACCTGACATGGGAGATTTTCAAAGATACTTTGATCGAGCAGGCCGAACAGGGTGTGGATTACTTCACAATCCATGCCGGCGTGCTGTTGCGCTATGTGCCGATGACAGCCAAGCGTATGACCGGGATCGTGTCGCGCGGCGGCTCGATCATGGCGAAATGGTGCCTTGCGCATCACAAGGAGAACTTCCTCTACACCCACTTCGAGGAAATCTGCGACATCATGAAAGCCTACGATGTGAGCTTCTCGCTCGGCGACGGTCTGCGCCCCGGTTCGATCCACGATGCCAACGACGAGGCTCAACTCGGCGAACTCAAGACGCTGGGCGAACTGACTCAGATTGCCTGGATGCATGACGTGCAAGTGATGATCGAAGGGCCCGGCCACGTACCGATGCACATGATCAAGGAGAACATGGACCTGCAACTGAAGTGGTGCCACGAAGCGCCCTTCTACACTTTGGGCCCGCTAACGATGGACATCGCACCCGGCTACGACCACATCACTTCTGCGATCGGTGCGGCGATAATCGGCTGGTATGGCACTGCAATGCTGTGCTACGTGACCCCGAAGGAACACCTCGGATTGCCCGACAAAGAAGACGTCAAGGAGGGCATCATCACCTACAAGATCGCCGCGCATGCCGCCGATCTTGCCAAGGGCCATCCCGGTGCGCAGATCCGCGACAACGCACTTTCCAAGGCTCGCTTCGAGTTCCGCTGGGAGGACCAGTTCAACCTCGGCCTCGACCCGGACCGTGCGCGCGAATTCCACGACGAAACGCTACCCAGGGCATCCGCAAAGGTAGCTCATTTCTGCTCGATGTGCGGCCCGCATTTCTGTTCGATGAAAATATCCCAGGACGTGCGAGAATTCGCTGCGAAGGAAGGCGTCGATGAATCCGCCGCGCTCAGCAAGGGCATGGAGCGCAAGGCCGATGAGTTCGTGAAGAAGGGAGCGGAGATCTACAACAAGGTGTAGTTTGAGAGATCTGTATCACCCTGCCAACCACTGAAGTTCATTACGACAAAGGAGAAGAGCATGGCAACAGACAGTGTTTATCGTATCACCGAATTGGTCGGGACCAGCACAAAATCCTGGGAGGATGCAGCAGCGAGCGCGGTCAACGCTGCCTCAAAGACCCTGCGTGATCTGCGGGTTGCCGAAGTGATCAAGCTGGACATGGTTGTCGAAGACGGCAAGGTTTCAGCCTACCGTGCAAGAGTGGCCTTGTCTTTCAAATACGAATCCAAGAAATAGTTAACAAAGGAAAAAATCAACCCGGAAATTTCAATTTCCGGATTGCCGTTCGCGCGTTGCTGTACGGTTTCTTGGAAGTAAAGTTCTTCGTTTAAGGCTGTTTATGGACCTGATTTACTGGAAAGCCCTGATACTGGGTATCGTCGAAGGACTGACCGAATTCCTGCCGATCTCCTCCACCGGACACCTGATCCTGGTCGGCGACCTGCTCAACTTTAATGACGAGCGCGGGAAAGTGTTCGAGATCGTGATCCAGCTCGCCGCGATTTTGGCGGTGTGCTGGGAATACCGCGCCAAGCTCGGCACGGTCATTAGCGGCCTGGTGCAAAAGCAGGAAGCCGCGCAACGCTTCACGGTCAACCTGATCATCGCGTTCATTCCCGCAGCGATTCTAGGATTATTGTTCGCAAGCAAGATCAAGCAGTATCTATTCGCTCCCGTTCCGGTTGCGCTCGCATTCATCGTCGGCGGCCTGGTGATACTGTGGGCGGAAAAGCGCGTTCACAGGATCAGCGTCGAAATGGTAGACGACATGAGTTGGAGGGATGCCTTGAAGGTAGGCTTTGCACAAACTCTGGCGTTGATACCGGGCACTTCGCGCTCGGGCGCAACCATCATCGGCGGACTGCTGTTCGGCCTTTCGCGCAAGGCGGCAACTGAGTTTTCGTTCTTCCTCGCGATTCCCACGCTGACGGCGGCCACGATTTACGAGGTGGTGAAATACCGCTCACTGTTCCATGCACATGATTGGTGGTTGTTCGCGGTGGGCGCTGCGTCCTCGTTCGTCAGCGCGTTCCTGTGCGTGCGCTGGTTATTGCGCTTCATCAGCCATCACGATTTCAGCGCGTTCGCCTGGTATCGCATCGTGTTCGGTCTGGTGGTGCTGGGCACGGCGTATGGCGGTATCGTGAACTGGACAGCCTCCTAGCCATCGCAAGTTGCGATTTAGCCGGCTGCTCACCAAAGCGGTAATTGTTTTGCGGGAGCGGCCCACGCCCGCAAGCAAGTGACAATCGCAGGCGTGACCCGCTCCTGTATGTAGGCCATAAATACGGGATGGTGCGCATGACTTTCACCAAAATGTCATAATTCCATACCATAATGAAATAGTCGGAGATAAGCATGGCAAGAATGGTGCATTGCGTAAAACTGGGCCGCGAGGCCGAAGGGCTGGATCGCCCGCCTTATCCTGGTCCTCTCGGACAGCGGATATTTGAAAATGTCTCCAAACAGGCATGGCAAGACTGGCTCAGATTCCAGACCATGCAGGTGAACGAGAACCGCCTCAATCTTGCCGACCCCGCGGCGCGCAAATTCCTTGCCGCGATGATGGAGAAATATTTCTTTGGCGAGGGTGTCGCGATGCCAGAAGGATATGTTCCCCCCAAAAACTGACTGGATGCGACTTGCCTAATAGATTCGCTGCGCAGCAATTCCTGAATCGCGAACTCGGCCAACTCGAGTTCAACCGCCGCGTGCTGGCTCAGGCCGAAGACACTTCGATCCCTCTGCTGGAGCGCTTGAGATACCTGTGCATCGTCAGCAGCAACCTGGACGAATTCTTCGAGATACGTGTTGCCGGGTTAAAGGAGCAAGTCAAGCTCGGCGGGATAGCAACCGGATCAGACGGTTTGACTGCCTTGCAAACCCTCGCGCTGGTACGTGAACAGGCCCATCCGCTGATAGCGATGCAATATCAGGTGTTCAACAAGGATCTGATTCCCGCGCTTGCCGGCCAGGGTATCCAGTTTCTGCGCCGCCCCGACTGGAATGAAGCGCAACGGACATGGGTCAGGGATTTTTTCTTCCGCGAAGTGATGCCGGTGCTGACACCGATCGGTCTCGACCCCGCGCATCCTTTTCCGCGCGTGGTCAACAAGAGCCTGAACTTTGCCGTGGAACTGCAAGGCAAGGATGCCTTCGGTCGCAATTCCGCCCGCGCCATTGTGCAAGCCCCGCGCGTGGTGCCACGCACGATAGCGATGCCGCACGAGATCAGCGGGTGCGAGCACGGCTTCGTGTTTCTGTCTTCCATCCTGCACGCACATGTCGGCGAGCTGTTCACCGGCATGGAGGTACTGGGTTGTTACCAGTTCCGGGTGACGCGCAACAGCAATCTGTTCGTCGACGAAGAGGAAGTAAAAAACCTTCGCCTAAGCCTGCAGGGTGAATTGCCGCAGCGCCATTTCGGAGATGCGGTGCGGCTTGAGGTTGCCGACAACTGTTCGCCGCAAATCATCGAATTGCTGCTCAAGGAATTCAAACTTTCGCCGGAAGATCTTTACCGGGTGCACGGCCCGGTTAATCTGGTTCGCCTTATGGGTATACCCGATCTGGTGGCGCGTGATGATCTTAAGTTTCCCGCATTTGTTCCCAGCGTTCCCGGAGTGCTCAGAAAAAAAGGCTCGAACATGTTCAAGGTGATCCGCAAGTGCGACGTGCTGCTGCACCATCCCTACCAGTCTTTCAAGCCGGTTATCGATTTCATCCAGCAGGCAGCCAGCGATGCCAGCGTTGTCGCGATAAAACAGACCGTGTATCGCACCGGAACCGATTCTGCATTGATGGAGGCCTTGATCGCGGCGGCGGAGCACGGCAAGGAAGTTACCGTGGTCGTCGAATTGCTGGCGCGCTTCGACGAGGAAGCGAATATCAATTGGGCCAACCGTCTGGAGGAGGTCGGTGCACATGTGGTGTATGGCGTGGTCGGCCATAAGACTCATGCCAAGATGCTTATGGTGGTACGTCGCGAAGACGGCAAGCTTCGCCGCTATGTGCATCTCGGGACGGGAAACTATCATCCGCGTACCACGCGCCTGTATACCGACTTCGGGTTGTTCACCTGCAACGAGAAGATTTGCGCGGATGCAAACGAGGTGTTCAGCCAACTCACCAGCCTTGGCAAGGCACGCACTCTGCACTATCTCTGGCAATCTCCTTTTTCGCTGCACAGCGAGGTGTTGCGTGCGATCCAAAACGAAACCCGGCTCGCCAAGTCTGGCAAGCGCAGCCACATCATCGCAAAGATGAACGCCCTGCTGGAACCTGAAACCATCAACGCGCTCTATGAAGCTTCTAAGGCCGGAGTCAAGGTTGAACTGATCGTGCGCGGTGTTTGTGCGCTGCGTCCAGGCGTGCCGGGATTGTCGGAAAATATATGGGTTCGCTCCGTGATCGGGCGGTTTCTCGAACACACTCGCATCTTCTATTTCCGCAACGATCTGAAGCACGACGTCTATCTCGCCAGCGCGGACTGGATGGACAGGAACTTTTTCCGCCGCATCGAGATATGTTTCCCGGTACTCGACAAAAAACTCAAGAAACGCGTGATTTCTGAAGGACTGAAGATCTATCTTAAGGATAATTGCCAGGCTTGGGAGATGGATGACGCTGGACATTACCACCTCAGGAAAGCGCGCCGCACCGCATTGTTGTGCGCCCAGATCGAACTGCTTGCGCAACTCTCCAGTCCGGCTGCCAATGCGGCACAGTAATTTTTCTCAGGTTACGATCGCTCATGACGATGAGCGATCGTCGTTATGTATAAAATTCAAATACGTTTTTGCAAAAATGCTGCCACAATCGGCTTCCGAGAGCGGCGATTCGAAATGAATATGAAATTACCCATTGTATTGTTATTGGCTCTAACATCGTTCTGTACTTCGTGTACTCCGCTGGACAGCGGCGCTGGTCTTCAATTGCCGGTTCCCAAGACTGCATCCGGCAAGAAACCCGTATCTTACGACCCGAGCGATCCCATGCAGGTGAATGAACTGACCGGCAAGCTCGCCGAGAAACGCGCCTTGTTCATCGGCGAGATCCATGACCGGCTTGAACATCATCAGAACCAGCTGAGGGTTATACAGAATCTGTATGAGCGTTTTCCCTATATCGCCATCGGTGTCGAGTATTTCC
>QJWF01000159.1 GCA_003235435.1 Nitrosomonadales bacterium | reverse complement strand
ACGACTGCGAAAGACTATAATGAATCCATGACCCGCACCGTCCTCACTTATATCATTGGCTCCATTCTCCTCGGGGCGCTCATATTTGGCGTACGACGAGTTTTGAACCCAACCTATACACCTGCAAGAACCATAACCACCGACGTGATCCAGGGCATCCTTGTCGGCGCTGGGCTGTCTTTTATCACGTTGATCATGATCGGGAACGTCCACGTCACGAAGGTCAACGGCTGGACGACCATGTATGGATGCGGCGAACCCGGCAACGGCATAGTGAAACGAGCCGCATGCTCCGTCATATTTCTTGGACCAATCAACACGCCGCAGGAAGCGATGTATTGGACGACGAGCAAAGACGGCTCTGGACACACTTTGAGCGGACAGCACGACTACATCATGCACTTCCCGGCGGGGGGACTTCCTCCGAATCATGCGTTCTGGTCGCTGACGATGGGCGACGCGAAAAACCGTTTCGTGGCGAACCCGCTCAACCGTTACAGCGTGAGCGACCGCACCAGTCTCGTGCCGAATGCCGACGGGTCCGTTGACATCTATATTCAGGACACTGCCCCGGCGGGTCACGAATCCAACTGGCTGCCTGCGCCTTCCGGAAAATTCATCCTCTGGCTGCGGGTGTATCTGCCCGGTCAAACCGTTCTCGACGGCAACTATACGGTGCCGCTGGTTGTCAGATCGCAATGAAGGCGCGTATGAATCAACATTTGCTCGTATTCGGTTCGGTCATGATCGCGGCATGGGTGCTCGGAACTTTCCTGCTCGTCTACTTCTGGCCTCACCTTGTGAGCAATTTGTACAAAAGAGCGATTCTCAATAAGGGGTTTGGCGAAGGACCCGTCCCGATCAATACGCTCTATACGGAACCACAGGCGCTTTTTGCGGAGCCTCTTACTGCCCAGTCCGCCTCGGGCTCAAACCTGGCGACGACCGGCGTGAACCACGATACGCTCCTGACGGTCGGCTGGCTCGACCTCAGCACAGAGCCGCAAGTGCTGCATGTGCCGGATTTCTCCGAACGCTATTACAGCGTTCAGTTCACTGACCCGTTTAACGTCAACTTTGACTATGTGGGTACGCGCACTACCGGTACGCAGGCGGGCGACTACCTCATTACGGGTCCCAACTGGCAGGGACAGGTGCCGGGCGGCATGAAGCAGATTTCCTCGCCGGACAACTCGGTGCTTGTGATCGGACGCGTCCTCGTCTACAGCAACAGTGACCTGTCGACCGCCTACGATCTTTCTAAGCAGATACAACTTATACCGCTAAGCGGCTGGCATCCCAGCCAATAGCAGTTAAAAAGCGATCCACCGATCGTAATATTTTTATAGGTCAAGAGAAAGCCGAAGAAAAAAGTCCCGATACCGTTTGCCCGGCACGGGACATTTTATTCTGACCCTTTATCTCTAGTATAATCCTCCCCATGAACATCAAAACCCAATTAAATGATTCCATGAAAGACGCCATGAAGAGTGGTGACGAGGTCCGCAAGCGCACGGTGCGGATGGTGCTCGCCGCGGTCAAACAGGCGGAAGTGGATAAGCGCGAAGAACTCGACGACATGGCGGTTATGAACATCATCCAAAAGGAGGTCAAGAACCGACGCGAATCGCTGGAGGAGGCAAGGAAAGCGAACCGCGACGATCTGATCGCCGATAACGAAGCCGAGATCAAGGTGCTCGAAGCCTTCCTGCCCAAAGCCATGCCCGAGGAGGAACTGCGCGAGATTGTCCAGGCTGCCATTACAGAGACCGGAGCATCCACAATGGCTGATATGGGCAGGGTCATGAAGATCGTCATGGGTAAGGTGGCGGGGCGCGCACCCAACGACAAGATCAGCGCCACTGTGCGGGAACTGCTGCAAAATTAGGATGACAATCGTATCTGCGCGTCACAGACAGATACCGACGCGTATTCGCACGCTTCAGATCATTTTGCTTGCCCTCGTGAGCATCATATCCTACGGGACGCTGGTCCTGCCGGCTCTTATTGGACCTGCAGCGGTCTCCCTGCAAGTGGGGGATGTTTCGCCCAGCGATTTCCAGGCACCCGATGACAAGGAATACATCAGCGAAGTCCGTACCGAGGAGGCGCGCCTTGCGGCTGAGAATGCGGTCACGCCAGTCTACGCCCCGCCAGATCAGTCCATTGCACGCAAACAGCTTGAACGATTACGTGCCTCATTGCAATATATCTCGCTTGTACGCGACGATGTCAATTCCACAGACGCACAAAAGATATCGGATATCGAATCGCTCAGCGACATCTCCATCAAACCACAGACCATTGAACAGATCCTTGCACTGCCGCCCGCGCGGTGGGACGCGATCCAACAGGAATCCCTAAGCGTTCTGGAACAGGTGATGCGCCGCACCATTCGGGACACTGATCTGGATGCCGTCCGAAGGAGCGTCCCCTCGCTGGTAAGTCTCGCACTGAACGAAGACCAGGCAGCGATCGTTGTGGAATTGGTCTCGGCATTCGTAACACCCAACAGTGTGTATTCGGCTGATCTGACAGACGCAGCCAAACAGTCCGCACGAGACGCGGTGGATCCCATTATCCAATCCTATAAGGCGGGGGAGATCATCGTCCTGCGCGGGCAGATCATCCGCTCTGCACAGTTGGAGGCGTTGCAGGAACTGGGTTTGATCGAACAGTCCAGCACCTGGCAGGAATACGCCGGCGCCGGCGCGCTCGTGGTAATGCTTGCCGCCCTGACGATTTTGTATTTCTCGCGCAGGCATCTGGCATTTCTGGCGGATGCGCGCAGCCTTGTGATCGTGGCATTGATCTTTCTTGTGTTTGTGGTTGGCGCGCGCTTTTTTATCGTTGACAGGACCGTTCTGCCGTATGCTTATCCGTTGGCAGCAGTGGGATTACTGGTTGCCACATTATTCGGGTTGGAGGCGGGGATCATCATCTCGATCCTGATCTCCCTGCTGGTGCCATATGCCATGCCCAATGCCTTCGACCTGATGCCATATTATCTTTTTTCATCGCTTACCGGTGTGCTGGTGCTGGGTGCCGCGCGGCGGGTGTGGACATTCTTCCGCGCAGGCATGGCAGTTTCCCTGGCTGGCATTGTGGTGCTGGCGGCGTTCCGTCTGCCGTTTGCTTCAATGGATGGTATTGCCATGCTTCAACTCTCCGGGGCAGCGATTTTCAGCGGCCTGGCATCCTCAAGTATCGCCCTGTTGCTGCAATATTTCCTTGCACAAACCCTGGGACTCACCACTGCACTGCAGCTCATCGAGATCTCACGCCCCGATTTTCCTCTTTTGCAATTCTTCCTGCGTAATGCACCTGGCACATATCAACATAGTCTGCAGGTTGCCAACCTTGCAGAACAGGCTGCCGAGTTGATCGGTGCCGATGCCCTGCTCACCCGCGTCGGCGCACTGTTCCATGATGTGGGCAAGGCGCTCAACCCATCCTTCTTCATCGAGAACCAGGCAGCGGAAAGCATCAACCCGCATGATGATGTTGACCCTGCCGAAAGCGCCGCAGCGATCATCGCACATGTAACGGATGGAGTGGCGTTGGCGCACAAGAACCGCCTGCCGCGCCGCATCGACGATTTTATTCTTGAACATCACGGCACGATGACCACACGTTATCAATACAGTCAGGCGGTCAAAGCCGCGGGCGGTGACGCGTCCAAAGTGGATATTGAAAACTTCCGTTACCCTGGTCCGCGCCCGCGTTCACGCGAAACAGCATTGCTCATGCTGGCCGATGGCACCGAGGCACGCGCCCGCGCAGAACGCCCGCAGGACGAAGAGGCGATCCGTAAGCTGGTGCTTTCCACCATCGAAGCCGCACAGAAACAGGGGCAATTCGACGATACAAACCTGACCCTCAAAGATCTTGGCATCGTCACAGATGCCTTTGTTACCATTCTCAAGGGCACACATCATCCGCGCATCGCCTACCCAAAGGAAATGCCGGCGGGTGAAGATGTCACTACAGTACGACGCCAGACATGATCAACATCGAATCAGAGATAGATTTCCCAAATGAATTGCTTGAACGCACGGTAAAAGCTGCGCTTGAGAATCAAACCGAATCATCGGATTCGGAACTTACCATCGTATTGACTGACGACTCGAAGATACAGGAATTGAACCGGGAATATCTCGGC
The DNA here is from genome assembly GCA_003235435.1 of Nitrosomonadales bacterium. Lineage (GTDB taxonomy): Bacteria > Pseudomonadota > Gammaproteobacteria > Burkholderiales > Gallionellaceae > Gallionella. Next base: position 1,197 of record QJWF01000159.1, on the reverse strand, counting down.
ATCGACTCTCCGACTGACGTGCTCTCCTTCCCCGCCTCAGAAATCGACCCGGAAACTGATGCGCGTTATATTGGCGATATCATCATCTCGATGCCTTATGCCGCCAGAAGCGCCGGGAAAGCCGGTCATCCGCTTGAATCGGAAGTACAACTACTGGTAGTGCACGGCGTATTACATTTGCTCGGTCACGACCACGCCGAAGCGGACGGGAAGGCAAAGATGTGGAAGGCACAGGCTGAGATTCTCAAATCACTTGGTTTGGGTTACATCAAAATCCGTGAGGAATGATTCCAAAAGGTGACAGTCACTTTTACTCCCACCGTTTTACTTCGGGAGTGCTTAGCAAAAGTGACTGTCACCTTAAACCTGACAAGCAGAATATGACATTTAAGCAATTCTTTCGCTCTCGCATTGAGTCGTTTGGAAATGCATTTCGCGGCTGGTGGTATGTGCTCCAAACACAGCACAATGCATGGGTCCATGCGGTTGTTGCTACAGCAGTGTTCATCGTAGCGTTTTGGTTACAACTCCCGGCGCGGGATTGGGCAGTCTTGATCCTGACAGTAACCATGGTTTTCGCGGCGGAATTCATCAATACAGCCATCGAAGCCGTTGTGGATCTGGCTAGTCCGCAGAAACATCCGCTTGCAAAGGTTGGCAAGGATGTGGGTGCGGCAGCAGTGTTGATCGCTGCACTGGCAGCAGTGGTGGTTGGTTTGTTGATTTTGGGTCCGCCGTTGTGGACAAGACTAACCGCTCTTTTCGGGGCTTAGCCCCGAAAAGAGCCTTAACTGATTAATGGAGGTGTTTTATGGCTTTATCTTTTCAATTTGGCACGGTAGGTTCACCGATTGGCACGCCCAAGAAACCGGGTGGATCGGTGGGAGCGATCGAGTTCAGCAGATCCATCGGGTTGGAAACTTTGGAGTTGGGCTGGGTACAATCTGTCCGCGTGACCGAAGCAACCTGTGCATTGATCAAAGAAAAAGCGACAGAGCAGAAGGTTACGTTGAGCGTGCATGCACCTTACTTCTTCAATTTAAATGCAACCGAAGAAGAGTGGCCCAAGTCACGTAAACGCTTAATGGACGCGGCACATTACGGCAACCTTGCCGGTGCCACGGATATCATTTTTCACCCCGGTTCGTATTTTGAACGCCCACCAAAAGATGTATTGAAGGTTGCCATTCCACGTTT
>QJWF01000207.1 GCA_003235435.1 Nitrosomonadales bacterium | reverse complement strand
AGACAATGGCAAACTACTCTGGCAAAGCAAAGGAAATCAAAAACGGAGAAATACAATACGAGCTTGCTATTACTTCCAATAGCGTGACTCCGAACAATGGGGTAAATCTCGGCGCCAATACAAACATAAAGGGCGAAATCTCGTTTAATGGCCAGACATATCTTAAAGATTTACACCTTGATATTAATGGCTATGTGGCTCTGCCAGTGGGCTCTAATCCAATGACAGTTGGCCCTGCAGGTTTTAGTTCAACAGATATATCAGACGTATTGCTTGCTCTGCGTAATACCCCTAGCCCTGCGCTCAAGCGGGACGCGCTAAAGCGCGCACCTTAGCTTCACGTTGAATGTCTGGTTTCGGGAAACTGTAATGTCCAAAATGGGCACGAGTTTGCCGTCAACACATTATTCCGCATGACCGCAATGGTCTGCATATTTGACGTTCTACTTCTACAACTCTAACGGCAGAAAAGGCCGAGGAACAGCCACTCTTCGCAACGTCCTACCTGAAGATCGCCCATGTACCAGAGTTACTTCTGCCTCGCCAAAGTGCCCTTCCCCACTTTGACTGACCGCGTTAGCCCGGAATATCAGGCTCGACTAGGTTCGCGAGCTGCGCAAGCGATTCCTGCCAACCGAGATAGCACATCTCGACTGGAATCACTTCCGGAAGTCCTTCCTGAACGATGTTCACTTCGGTGCCGCAGGACACCTGGCTTAGCGTAATGGTGGCCAGCATCTCGCCGGGCAGGTTCGGATCATCGAACTTGTCGGTGTACCGGATCAGCTTGCCGGGAACCAGCTCTTTATATTCCCCGCCGAATGAATGTCCTTGTCCGGTCGAAAAGTTCTCGAACGACATCCTGAAGCTGCCGCCGACTCTGGCATCCATGTGAAGGACCTTGCAGGTGAAACCATACGGGGGAAGCCACTTGGCCATTGCAGCGGCTTCCAGAAATGCGCGGTAAACCTTCTCCGGAGTTGTCTTGAACACGCGATGAAGCCGGACAGTTCCTGTTGCCATAATCATGTCTCCTGTTTTGCTTACTCGCTCTCATAGATTTCCCGGTTGATACCGATCATGTGCAGCGCCCGGCCATCTTCGTCGCGTTTGGTGACCTGGCCGACGCTGCTGATCAGGATGTACTCGCCGTCAGGTCTTTTCACATGGTGTGAAACATTGTATGTGGAAATGGCCTGGTCTTTTATGACCTGCAGGATCGCGTCCCTCACCGCCTGCCGCTCCTCCTTCGGCACCAGCTCGGTCAGCTCATGGATCGTGGTATAGGTTGGTTTCGGATCTCCGCATAGGAACTTCGACCAGTTTTCCGAGAGGTATACGCGTCCCGACGCCAGTTCGTAGTCCCACATGGCCGAATTGGATGCCATGATCGCCAACTTGTAGCGTTCCTCGCTATCCTCCAGATCATGTTTCATCCACTGATTGTGTTGGACTTGCATGTTTAACCGGGTCAGCAGGGATATCAGGATGTCGCCGATGATGCCCGCCACGAAGAACGAGGCCACAAGGCCCGTTAACAGATAATCGTAAGTAACCTGCCTTTTCAGGAGCAGTTCCATGACGGAGACGATGATTTCTGTCATCACCACAGAAACGGAGATCGTCAACAGCCATATCTTGAAGTGAGAAAGGTTATGCAGTCTTTCAATTGCCGGGGGGAATGCCAATTCTGATACGGATTCTGCTGTAGACATAGTCGCTCCTAATCTATACAGCAGCATACAACAATCAAGGTTGCCCCGCTATTTATGAAACCGTGGCGCGTATACTTCGCCCGCCGGATTTGCCGGCCAATTGGTTTCCAGGCGAGCGGAGGGAATACTCCTTCCAACCTTCATAGCCTATCGAATTCAGCCGATGGAAAATCTTTTCAGACAAACGCGTATGCAATGATTTCCCGGAAAACGCTGGCATTGAGCAGCGAATTGCCACGGTGTGCAGTTGTTCACGCAATTCTTTGCGTGCAGCCAGTGGCATTCAGAACAGTTTATTGGATTAAGGGGCCTGCATGAACCGGCCCCAATAGTGCGACTTATATTCAGCTAGAGGGGATATCTTTTCAAGCGACTCGTTCGCCAAGCAATCAATAATGTTCGGCCAGAGTGATCAGACCGGCAAGATCGCAGCTCAGAGTAATCGGCTGCTTGTAGATCCACGCATCAAATGTGACCGCCCTGTCCTGTGCGCAATCTTTCGCAATCACGGCCTGGGTCCCGATCTTTCCTATGAACGCGCCGGCAATAAATATCAAAATAGACAAAGACAAACCTTTTAGCACTCTGATTATGGATTTAATCATTCTAATCTCCTGTTGCATCCATAAAACTCCAGACACAATTCCGGGTTAACTGTGGTAACCCTCAAATGTGCCTTTTGTAATTCATACTATATGCAAATAACATTGATGAAAATTGTACTTAAGTACAGATAACGGCAATCTCCGACCTGATTTGCACATTTAAGTTCCAGATTTACAAAGGAAAAGGAATGAAGGCCGTTATCGACCCAAAATTTTCATTCATTCAGCAACCTGCACGCTGACCGGCGCAATTTCAGCGTACCTGTACCTTAGTACAATGTTAATTTTTTCCAGTATGTGTATTCTTTGAACCTGAACAACTGGGAAGCGATTAGGAAAGAAAAGGTATTGAAATGAATTTGGTTTCAGATTTCTTGACCAGTCATATCAATATTTATTGAATACAGGCATACAGGAATCTTTATCATGACTAAACTTATCAATTATCTGGGCCGCGTTGCAAGTATTGTTGTCGCCTTGGGTGCCATGGGATCGCAGGCAATGGCCTTGACTGTCGATGGCGCCATTTACAGTTTGGATACTACTGAACTGAGTACCACCAACCACAATTTTACCTTGACCATAGACTTGAGTGGTTACACGGGTGGCGGTTCTTTCTTGAGCAGTCTGGCATTCAATTTGGGAAGCCCTCTGTTCGACAGTTCGATGAATTATTTGCCCGGTGTTTCGTTCAGCTTATTGAGCACTCCCGATGCGCTCAGCAACTGGTCGGTGGCGCCGGGTGGCTTGAATGCTTCGGGTTGTAATAGTACCGGAACGAGCTGGGTTTGCATGCAAGACACTGCCAATTCAGGTTATGGCTACAACATCTTGCCTCTTGCTTCGCATTCGAATGTCCAGTTCACGTTCAATTTCACTGGTGTTGCGCTGACTGGCAGCGGGTTGTCACTCAAGGCATACTACACAGATACCAACGGGAACAAGACGGGAAGCCTGATTTCGCTCCCGGTTAGCCCAATCCCTGAACCCGAGACTTATGCCATGTTGTTAGCCGGTCTTGGACTGATAGGAATCATCGCGCGTCGCAAAGGTCACAAAGACAGGATGAATTTTACTTAATCTATAACGCCATTTATCAATTTACAGGCCCGCTTTTGCGGGCTTTTTTTCAGTTTTTTGGCCGGCAAATCCAGCCGACTTCAATTCCTTGAATATCTTTTCAGACAGGATCTCGTGCCCTGCGGCATTGGGACGCAGGGGATCACCCTTCAGTTGCGGATCTGAGATCACTTCTGCGATCGCATCCTCGATCAACAGGACTTGCTGCGATTCGGCGAGCTTGCGGTAGAAATCAGGCGCGCTCAAATGTTGGAAGACAGCACCCATCAGGCTCGGATTTGGCGTCGCCAGCAGAACCGGTTCCGCCCCGTGCGCCCTGATCTCGGCGAGTATCTGTTCCACATTGGCAACAGTCTGTTGTCGGGGTATGTGGCGCAGCATGTCGTTGCCACCGAGTGTTACCAGCACCAGCGACGGGTTGTGCCGTTCCAGCAGGCTCGGCAGGCGGCGCAACGCAGCTTCGCTGGTGTCGCCATTTACGCCGCCATTGACTACCGCCCATCCGGTCTTGCGCGCCAGCAGGTCGGGCCACGCTTGTTCAGGCTTCACGCCGGCGCCCTGTGTCAGGCTATCACCCAGCGCCAGTACCCGGCTGCCGTCGGGCAGTGCAGCTTCTTTGGCTTTGGAAGTACATGCGGTGACCAGAACGATCGCGACAACCGATAAAACAATCCGACGCAGCGAACAGTTTAGAGAGAGGGTCATGGTGCTGCGTGCCATGCTGATGCAGAAAAGTCGGCAGGAGTGCTATGTTCGTTGCAGGGTTGATTGTTCATGGTCAATCCTGTTATTGAAATAAAGGGCGTAGTGTTCGATCGATTCCGGCACTTGCAATATCACGATTGTGATGCCGCGGCTGGAACCGGCCTGCCATCACACATGGCCCTGCGGAGGGTCAGCCTTTCAAAGCGTGTATATGGCGACGTAATGCGTGGTCTCTTTCTGGTCATTTTTTACCGCGGTAATGACCATCCCGATTGCAAATTCATTTCCCCGTTTGTCCCTGATGCGCGTTTCCCCTGCCCAGGAACCTTTGCGCAACAGGTCATCCCACATGCTTTTGTAGTATTCCTTACCATACCTCCCTGTATTTAGGATTCGGGAATGTTGCCCCACCAATTCTTCCGGATTGTAACCGCTGATTTTCAAAAACATTTTGTTGGCGCGGAGGATGCTGCCTTGTGCATCGGTGATCAGTATCGGGTCCTTGCTCTCGAAAGCGACCGAGACCGTACGCAAATTTTCTTTTGCCTCCCTGAGCTCGGCAATGTTCCGCGACATCGGACGGTAAACAAGAAAATAGAATACGGGGAAAATCAGCGCGGCCATCAAAGTGGCGTCCAGCAGGTAGGCCGCCACTTTTGGCATGGAAGGCAACCTATCCATGAGGAACAACACCAGCAGTTCATCAAGGAATGCCGCTACAGTGAGTATGATCAGCAACCTTGCTACTGTCGGTCGGTATTTTTTCCGGGATCGAGAAGAAATATCGGACATAGATCAAAGCATCTTTCTGCGACGCCGTATCGTTCCTTAATCCTTGGACGACTTGATGATGCTGATCACTTTCGCATCCGGAAGTTCGCCGTCCGCGTAATAGGGTTTGGCCTGTTCGAAACCGAGCGCTTCGGCCAGTTCTCTTTCCCTCGCCGAGATCAAGCCAAAACATTCCCTGATGTCATGAATCGTATTTTCAGACAACGGGTTGATACGTCCGCCAAGAGGCGTTACGTCCTTGACGACGTTCCCGAGCGTCTTGCGCATCATGCGCAGGAAGCGCTGTTCCCTTCTCAGATCTTCTTTGTCCATGGATTTGCTCCGGAGTGAATTGCAGGAAGCCACTTTACAGCAAATCGCGTACAGGGTCAGTTGTCACAGTCGTGTAGACAAGCGGTTTATTACATAAGGAAGGGCAGTCCGGATCATCGGTAATCTTGTTCCGCACGCCGAAATCGGCAATCGGCGAAAAAAAACGGGGGCCTTAGCCCCCGTTCCGGGTTGTCCGCAAGAGATGGTACATTTAAGGAATGAGCCTTAAGTTACCTTCAGGAGTGAAAGGGCTCCTGTTCAGGATAACGCCATCCATCCTTTAGCGGCCAACCAACAGCCTAAAAATTTCCACAACCCGTGCGCCAGGGTCGATTCAATGCAACACAAAAAGCGGACCTAAACTGTCGCTGGCAGTTTCAATAAATCTGTGGAGCTCGGCTTTGTCTGCCTGCTCATCGCTGACAAGGCCGCCCATGAACAAGCTGCCGCCTTGCCTTAGTTTCTCCTGCATCAGTGCCGACGAGTTGATCCGACTCACGTAATCCTGCATGATGCTGTAAGCACGCTCGTAACTGGGTGCCCGGATCACGAAACGACACAGATGGAACCCGTGACATCTCGCAACACCCAAATAATGCAGCGGCCCAAGTTCCTGCCCGCCATATTTCCGTGTGTTTTCTAGAGACTCGAATACCTGTTCCTTTGAGTTCGCGATCGAATACTCCGGAGCCACACTTTTCATGTCCACCTGAAGGTCGACAAGCGGCGATGCGAGCAGCAGCACACTCAGCATTTCCATGCCAACCCCCCGGACGAGAACATCATGTTCGAACAGACATAAAAGCAATACATTTTCGCCACCATTGCGTAATCAGGTACATACATGCCGAATATCTCGCAATAATTGCGCCAATGTTTGAAAATTGTGTTTATATTGTTGTTTATTAAAGATAACTTTTTTCGCGTTCGTCTGTATCCTGCTCACAAGTTTCCTGAATATAAGGATTAGGGAACAAGTTATTGAACAAAATTTTCCACGATATAGGAATATCCGCGATCAGTGGATTTTTGCTGCGCCGTATGCCAAATGAGTTTTACCTGCATGCGGAATCTGTCTGCAGGTAGCCGAACTATGCCGGTACCTGTTCGGGTAATTCTGGCAGATCTTCCGCGAGAAAACCGCCTGACTGATGTTGCCACAGCGCGGCATAGAGTCCGTTGCGGCGCAGCAATTCGTTGTGTGTACCCTGCTCGACGATCGTGCCGGGGTCAATCACGACCAGCTTGTCCAGGCGGGCGATGGTTGACAGGCGGTGCGCGATGGCGATCACTGTCTTGCCGTACATCAGGCCGATCAGTTGTTCCTGGATGCTTGCCTCGATCTCGCTGTCGAGTGCCGAGGTTGCTTCGTCGAGCAGCAGGATGGGTGCATCCTTGAGTATGACCCGTGCAATCGCGATGCGCTGGCGCTGCCCTCCGGAAAGTTTCACGCCGCGTTCGCCGACATGTGCCTGGTACCCTTGGCGGCCGTTCCAGTCGCGCAAACCGAGGATGAACTCGTGGGCTTGTGCCTTGTGCGCCGCGGCTTCGATCTCTGCCTGCGTCGCATTCGGACGGCCATAGCGTATGTTGTCGGCGATCGAACGGTGCAGCAGCGAGGTGTCCTGGGTGACCAGCCCGATCTGTGCGCGCAGGCTTTCCTGTGTGACGTGCCGGATGTCCTGTCCGTCGATGGTGATACGCCCGTGCTCGATGTCGAAAAAGCGCAGCAGCAGATTGACCAGCGTCGACTTTCCGGCGCCGGAGCGGCCGACCAGGCCGATGCGCTCTCCGGGATGCACGATCAGGTCGATGCAGTCGAGCACCTGTCTTTCAAAAGCGGGTTTGTCGTGCGTGCCGCTGCCTGCGCCGTAATTGAAACTCACTTGGTCGAAGCGTATTTCCCCGCGCGTCACGTTGATCGGTCTGGCGTCTTTTTCGTCAATCAGTGTATGGGGCACGGAGATGGTTTGCATGCCGTCCTGCACCACGCCAACATTCTCGAAGATGCCTGCGACTTCAAACGAAACCCAGCCTGCCATGTTGGTGATCTGCCATACCAGCGGCAATGCCGTCGCCACTTGGCTGGCATCGATTGCCCCACGCGCCCACAAAGTCAGTCCGATCACCGTGGTACTGACCAGCAGCAGCGCGTTCAAGGACTGCAACGTAAACATGAATCGGCTGGTCATGCGCATGTGCTGCGAGATGGCTTCCTGGTGTTGGTCCAGCACCTCGCGCACGTAAGCATCTTCGTCGACCATCTTGGAAAAAAGTTTGACCGTGAGGATGTTGGTATAGCTGTCGACCACGCGCGCCATTACCAGCGAGCGCACATCGGAACTCTGTTTGGCCAACTCGCGCAGCCGCGGCACGAAAAATCGCAGAAAGACTGCATAAGCCAACAACCAGAGCAGGGTCGGCACCGTCAGGCGCCAGTCGAACCTCGATACCAATACCAGTGTCAAGATGCCGTAGGTAGACAAATACAACCCCGCGCGTATAGAAGACATCACGCTGTCGCGCAACGCCTGTGCAGTCTGCATGACGCGGTTGGCGATCCGTCCCGCAAAATCCTGCTGGAAGAACGGCCAACTCTGCCGCAGCACGTGCCAATGGCTTTGCCAGCGTACCAGGCTGGTTGCACCCGGCATCAGCGCGTTGTGGCGTATCGCGATGTCGGAGAACTGGAGCAGCGGACGCACGACCAGCACGACCAGAATCATTGCTGACAACATCGTCGCCTGTGATGACAATGCGGCGGCACGGTCCGGCGCTTCCATCAGCGCAACAAGCTTGCCGACAAAGATGGGAATGCACATATCCGCAAGCGCGACACTCAGGCTGGTGACTATCATCGCCACATAGGGCCAAGGTGTCTGGCCGATGAAATGCCAATAGAAGGACAGAAGCCCGCTCGGTGGCGTCACTGCCTTGTGGGCACGGGTGCCGCGAATGAGTGATTCGAGAAACCTGAACATGATGTGTCGGCTGTAGTATGCGAATGATGCAGTTCAGTGGTGAAAGTGCATGTAGACCCTATAACAGCCTGAAGAGTTGCAGTTTGCGATACGCTTCATCAGGCGTATTGGCTGACTCGACGGATAGAATGGATTCGACGTACCTGCGATACCTCCAATGCCGATGAAGGTATTATCAACGAATATTCCGGCAAAAGGATGACCGGGTCGTGAACGGCATGATGGATACAAAGATGGAGTATAGTTTCAGCACATGGCGGCAATCTGGATATATTGATCAAGGAGAAATCGCATGGCAACAGCAACAGTGAGAGTGGATCAGATCAGCAGCAGCGCATCCAGGGGCAATGCCCGTGGACATGAACTGGTGATGGACAGACCCGAGGCCAAAGGCGGTACGAATGCGGGCATGATGGGCGGAGAGGCGATGCTGAATGGTCTGGGCGGTTGTTTCATGAGCAATCTTCTTGCCGCCGCCAAGGCGCGTAATATCAAAATGAGCAATGCCCGCGCGGAGATCGAAGGTGACATGTCCGATGCACCGTCGCGCTTCTCAGCGATCCGCATGACGGTGTCCGCCGAGTGCGACCCTCCGGAAGAACTGGGCAAGCTGGTTACCATCGCGGAACGCGGATGCATCTCGGCCAATACGCTACGGGCCGCTGTCGAACTTAGTATCAAGGTCGTTTAATAGCCTGCAGCATACTTGCGGTCCTGCCCGCACCGCAGCAAGGCCACCAGCGGCGGCAATGAGCCGATCCCCATGGCCAGGAATACAGCCGCAAGACCCTAAGCGACAATCCACGAATGGCCGACAGATTCGATACCGGTTGTCTCCTCCAGCCATGACCGGAACGGCAGCAACAGCAACGTGACCAGGATGCAAAGCGGCGAGGCAATCAGGATGATGCCTGCCATGCCGAGAGAGATTCGCAGCGGGAGTTTCATCGAATTGCTAACCTTGCATGATCGAATCGACCTGACGTTATTCACCAATTTCAAAAATGGCGTGTTTTCACGTGCTTATTCCGGCTTTCCCCGGCCGGCTGAACTGCTACCTTCTCTTTGACCAGGCCTCATGAACTCATGGACACGCATCCTGATCGCGATCCGGCAACCTTGTTGAATGGAGAAAGGCTGAATCTCATGATCATGATTCGGCGGAAAGGGGAGAGATGGAAGCATCGAGTCAATTGCTAAGCACCGTCATGATGATATTTATTGCAGGCAGTTTTTTCCTGGCCTACAAGATCACGTCGGCCTCGGGGTACCGTCATCGCAAGCGGGACCGGCGAATGGTCTACAGGTTTCAGCCAAATGAGCGGAGACGTCAGACTGAGCATATGGTCTTGAGCTGGGTGGCGCCTTGGCTGCGACGGATCGCATGGATAACAGTTGCGTTGGTGATAGTGCTGGATCTTGCGGGCACCTTCGAGCCGATAGCCGGATTGATATAACTTCTGCCCAGATTATCAGTCACCATGAATAAGCGGGACAGCGTAGTGTCCCGTTTGCCGGAAAGTCGACCGAGCACTGCGCTATGTTGCATCACTCTCCAAGGGTTGCCAGATTACTCGCTGAATAACCCGAGAAACAGATTTGCCAACAGGATAGCCAAGCCGAATACCAGGCCTACCACACCTGTGAAAACGAACAGTTGCGTAAGCGGGTATGAGTGCGCAGCCTCCCTGCCCAAGGAGGGCGCCACCAGGAACATGGTAAACCATGATAGTGGATAGAAACTGCCGAGGCCGATCAGAATCGAACTGGCCGTTTTGAGTTTCTCCTTGAGGCTGGATGCGGCAACGAGCAGCAGCAAGCCGATAGAGAAGGCGGCGATACCGTTGGCGTGAAAATGCGCACGCTGCGCATAGCGCCAGATCTTTTCAGGACTTTTTGCATCATGAAGGCCGGGATGCGCGGCAATCCCTTGTGCTACATAGTCGCTAAAGAGATCTTCGTTAGCTCCGAACGTGATGCCTAGACCGACACCGAACAGAAGGCCCAGCATTACCAGCGCAAGGCCAAATTTTATTTGCTTCAGATTGATGCTCATTAATATTCTCCAGGATATCTCCAGTTGTTGGCGAGGCAGCGGTTCGGTCGTGAAATCGACGGACGGATAATATTACAGTACGGAGCGAATTTCACCCCAATCCATTAATCACGGCATTCGCGTTATATAAGGAAATGTTCAGTTTTGTCTTCTCAATATCCGTAAATTCCAAAGTATCCCGTGTAAAATTTGGCGTGACACCGGAATTGCTGCAGCTTCTTCCTGCGCATCAAGATATTTCAAGTGTGGCGTACCAAATGGAACGACTGAAAGCACTGTTGAGCAACATTGATGGTCGCGGATACAAGGCCTATAAGGACCTGAAGGGGGACTATCAGTTTGACGGCTACAGGCTCACCATCGATCATGTGCCGGGAGATCCTTTTGCACATCCTTCGCGGATAAGTATCAATGTCCCATCGCAGAAAGCCTCTCTTCCCTCGGAACTCTGGTCCGGCAATGCAAGAAAAACCGCCGCTGAGGATTTTCTGGCAAGGGCTGTTGCCAAGGCGATCCGCGCGCAGGTCAAGGGACACAGGGGTATCGGCAAGAGCGGCGAGATCCGTATCGAAACGAGCGGCCAGCAGATCCTGGTCAGGAATTCGGTGCTAATCGATGACGGTGGCATCGAGGCACGGTTGACGGTGGGCCTGCCTGCGGCAGGACGAATTATCCTGTCACGGGAAGCAGAAGAGATCTTCTTTGGCGAGCTTCCGCGAGTCGTCTCGGAAAGCCTTTATTTCGGAAACATGGATAAGGGGAAATTTGAAAAGCATGTCCAGTCTGCCGAAGACCAGGAGTTCTTGCGCGGCCAGCTCCGGCAAAAAGGTCTTGCCGCTTTTGTGGCCGACAACTCTATATTGCCAAGACGAAGCGGGGTCGACGACCGCCCCCTGAAAGAGGCTGCAATCCCCTTTGTCGCTCCGGAATCGCTTTCCTGCATGCTGACTTTACCGAACCGCGGCAGGATTCGCGGGATGGGCATACCTCGCGGGGTGACCCTGATCGTCGGCGGAGGTTTTCATGGCAAGTCTACGTTGCTGCATGCGCTGGAAAGGGGCGTCTATAACCATATCCCCGGTGATGGCAGGGAACTTGTTGCAACCGACCCCACCGCGGTGAAGGTTCGCGCCGAAGATAATCGCGCCGTTTGGAATCTCGATATCAGCCCGTTCATAGCCCGTCTTCCCTTCGATTGTGATACGACTGGATTCTCCACGGAGAATGCCAGCGGCAGCACGTCCCAGGCGGCGAACATCATCGAAGCACTGGATGATGCCGCCACCCTGCTGCTGATCGATGAAGATACTTCGGCGACGAATTTCATGATCCGCGATGAGCGGATGCAGAAACTGGTCATCAGGGACAAAGAACCGATCACACCGTTCCTGCATCGGGTCAGGGAGATGTATCAGGACCACGGCGTGTCATCGGTGATCGTCATGGGCGGCTCCGGGGATTATTTTGCAGTGAGCGATACTGTCATCATGATGGATGCCTACCAGCCGCAGGATGTCACACTCAAGGCGCATTCCCTTGCAGGACCAGCCATGCCCAGGGAAAAACCGGGCAGGCTTCCACACATTGTAAAACAACCGCAAAGACGTCCGGATCCAGGGCGGTTAATTCCGGCGCGCGGGAAAAGGGAGGTCAGCATCGAGACCCGCGGGATTGACACGCTTCTCTATGGCGAGCACGAGATAGATCTGGGTAAAGTGGAACAACTGGTCGATATCGGACAAACAAGGGCAATTGGACTGATCATCCACACTTATGCGAAACATTATCTTGAAAAGTCGAGCAACCTTGTAGATGGACTAAGGATGGCTTTAAAGGAAGTTGAAGAACAGGGGCTCGATATCCTGCATCCCTGGAAATCCGGAGAGCTTGCATTGCCTCGATTGCATGAGGTGGCTGCCGCAATCAACAGGATACGCGCAAAAGGGTGATAATAGATTCTATGTACATCGATGGGACGCAAAATTTAATCCGGATCGCACCAGGGGGGATGACATGAAATTCTATCCGCTTGCGAAATCACTTCTTGCTGCAGCTCTCGCGCTCAGCTATCTCAATACGCAGGCCGCTTCGCAGGCGCCGGTAGCCGCCAGGAATGGAATGGTGGTCACTGCGCAGCGCCTCGCAACCCAGGCAGGGATCGATATTCTCAAGGCTGGCGGTAATGCCGTGGATGCGGCAGTCGCAGTCGGTTACACGCTGGCAGTGGTGTATCCGGCGGCGGGCAATCTCGGCGGAGGCGGCTTCATGACAATACAACTGGCGGATGGGCGCAAGACGTTCCTTGATTTCCGCGAGAAGGCGCCGCTCGCCGCATCTGCGAGCATGTACCTGGACCGTGACGGCAACGTGGTGCCTGGCCTGAGCACCTACGGCCACCTCGCTGTGGGCGTTCCGGGCACGGTGTCGGGAATGGAATTCGCACGTGGCAAATACGGCACGATGCGGCGTACCCCGCTGCTCGCTGCCGCGATCAAGTATGCGCAGGAGGGTTTCGAGCTCGAGCAGGGCGACATCGATATGCTGAAGACAGCGACTAATGCCTTCAAAAAAGACCCTGCCACGGCGGTGATCTTTTTGAACAAGGGAGAACCATTCAAGGTCGGGCAAAAGCTGGTTCAAAGAGACCTCGCGAATACGTTGAGGAGGATCAGAAACATGGGCGCTGACGGGTTCTACAAGGGACCGGTCGGCGCGGCGATCGTCGCAAGCAGCTGGGCGGGGGGCGGCATCCTGATGCAGGCCGACCTCGACCGTTACCAGACTCGCGAACTTGAGCCTGTGGAGTGCACCTACCGCGATTATGGCATCGTGTCTGCGCCGCCCCCGAGCTCGGGAGGTGTGGCGATCTGCGAAATGTTGAACATACTCGAGGGCTATCCGATGAAGGAACTCGGGTTTCACTCGGCACAAGCGGTGCAGTACCAGATCGAGGCAATGCGTCACGCGTTTGTCGATCGCAACAGCTATCTCGGCGATCCGGAATTCGTGGACAGTCCGCTCGATCTCCTGCTCGACAAGGACTACGCCGCACAGATCCGCACGGTGATCCCGCCAGCCGGTACTTCAGGGGATATCGGACCTGGCATCGCGCCGCACGCTGCCACCACACCCCATGAGGGCAGCAACACCACGCACTACTCGATCGTCGACAAATGGGGCAACGCGGTGTCGGTCACCTACACGCTGAATGACTGGTTTGGTGCCAAGGTGGTTGCTGCGAAGACCGGCGTATTGCTTAACAACGAGATGGACGATTTCACGATCAAGGTCGGTGTGCCGAACAGCTTCGGCCTTGTTCAGGGCGAAGCGAACAAGATCGAACGCGGAAAACGCCCGCTCAGTTCGATGAGCCCGACCATCGTCACCAAAAACGGCAAGCCGGTAATGGTGCTCGGCACGCCGGGCGGCAGCCGTATCATTACAACGGTGTTGCTGACGATACTCAACGTGATCGACTACGGCATGGATGTTCAGGAAGCGGTGGATGCACCGCGCTTCCACCAGCAATGGCAACCGGAAGAGACGAATGTCGAAAACTACGCGCTCAGTCCCGACACGCGCATCATTCTGGAGAGCTGGGGCCAGAAGTTCGGCGATCCGCCGCCGGCCAACCAGGTCGCGGCGATCCTTGTAGGCGCGCCCAGACTGGATGGTGAACCGGTCGGTGATAACCGCTACTACGGCGCGATCGATCCTCGCCGCAACTCGGGCCTGGCACTGGGGTATTGACCCGTTAAACTTGAAAAGAAAAAAACCCCTGAGCCGGTCAAGGTTCAGGGGCGAACTCTTAACAACTTGGGAGGAGTCAAGAGAGTTGAGGGTCGAGCAGGTTAGCAATAAAGATTTCCTGTGATGCCTGCGCTGATCGTGCCTGAACTTCCGCAACGCAAAGCGGCGTTGATCCCATTCAGCGGATCGGAATCCCTTCCTTCAGGCAAGGTGCTGAAAGCAATCTTTTTGCGGTTGAGGTCGCGTTCAAAACTGGCGCGAACCTGATCGGGTCCCGCGAGCAAAGTGACGTTGATCACATCCAGCGGATCGACTCTGGTCAGCGTTGAGGGTACGTACCTGACCGAATATTCGCGGTTGAGATCCCGGTCGAAGCTTGCGCTGATAGCATCCATGTTATCGCCTGCAATTGCGAACGTTGGCAACAAAGCTGCCGCGCTCAAGGCTAAAGCAAAGTTACGAAGTTTCATTTCAATACTCCTTTTAGAGTTTCAGGGTGATGCGGGATCCATCACCCATGCAATAAGAGCAGTACCCGTGAATTCCCGTAAACTCGTCGTATCGGCCAAACCGATCTTCCTGCTCACGGTTGCTATTCAAACACTGAAATCTTAAGTGAGCCTTAAGAGCATAACGACCTTGTTGCTTTGGTTTCTTTAGCTCGCGCACTCGAAAATCAGAATGCCCTGAAATAAACGGATCGCTGGCCATATCAAGCAGTAGTGAAAACCAGACGTAAGGAAGGAACATACATGCTGCTCAAATTCCGATTGGTCGAAAAACCTGTTTCCGGGTTAGGAGTTAAGTACCTTACCAACGCCCTTTCGAACAAATTCTGGTGGGGACTTTGGCTATGCTTGCTTCTTCATTGAAAGGGTCATCTTGAATGTGGCTACCGGTTCGTTTCCCTGATCAGGAACAGTCGCGATGACATCGACCATAATCTCATTCCTCTCGTCCGACGCGGCAACCACTGCGATCAGCTTTGCTATCTCGTTACCCTGGATGCAGCAAAAATCCACGTCGCCTTCGGCGCGCTTAAGGAACTCTGCGCTGAAATTTTTGAAAATCATCGATATTTTTTCGGGCTGATGTTTTGTCAGGTGCATGGCCAGAGCCCCGACAGAACAGTCGGCACCAACACCCAATGCGCCGAAATACATCGATCCGATATGGTTTCTGGTTCTTCTCCGCAATGGGATTCTCACCACCACCCGTTCGTCCGAGATTTCCGTGACTGAAGGCCTGACGTAAAGCATCATGGGAATTTTGAAAAACCCGAACAGGCGCAGCGCGATTGTAGCCTGCGCTCTATCGAAGATCAGCTTTTTTGCCCGGTTATTGATGGCGCTCCAATCGGAATCACTTGTCAATTTGTTTGTATCCGAATCACACAGCGATTCAACCGGAAAACCGGCTGCGATGCCGCAACAGACTAGGGAGAATAACTACCGGTTTTCTCTATCCGTATCGACGGGATCATTGCCCCGACATCAAGTTTGGCCTGAAGTCGGTAATCGACTTGGCCATTTGCATTCTTGAGCATGTCCTGAACGAATCGCATACCCTCGATGATGCTGACCGTCGCGATTACCCTGAACTCCGCTTCTCCATAAGCCGGAACGACTGGCAACTCGTTGGCCGCGCCTTCCACGACCTCGTGATCATTCAGGAAGATTTTGTAGCTCATACCGCGCAGGCTCAACCTGGTTGAATTCGGATTCACGACGCGCATGCCAATCTCGAATTTTGGCGTGAAACTCTGGGAAGGAAGCGGCATAAACGAAGTGACATTAACCGACGGAGTCTCGAAGTCCGGACGCAGCGTCGAGCACCCTGCTGCAAGGCCGAGCCACAGGCAGGACATCATCAGCAATGATCCGCTTTCCATGATGCGCAAGGTGGCCAGAGCCTTTGTGAACGGCAGTTTCATGCCGGATATTATAAGGACATTCACGAATGCACGGTATCGTGGACTGTTGCCGGATTCGCCGCCACCTCGGCAGCAGGAAAAAACTTTTTTGCCGTTTGCGGCACTTCGTCTATTGCGTTCTGAGCCTGGCGCGCACCAGTCCGATATGACTGCGCAATTCGTATAGATGACTGGAGAAAGCGACGGGCAACCGCATAGTGTTGACCCTGTTGTCGATAGCATCGAGTTCCTTGCGCAAGCCGGGAAGTTCGTCCTTCCCGGCGTCTCGCAACTGCATTTCCAGAAACCGCAGTTCGCCGTAAAGTTTGTAGATGCGCGACTTGATAAGCCAGGTATATACGGCCGGTACAATGCGGCTAAGAGGAATGGCGAGCGCTGCCAGCGGTAGCAGGATGATAAGCACGCGATTTACAAACGTAGCCGCCCAGAACGGCAGGTAACGGTCGAGGAACGGCGGGCCGGATTCATAGAAATGCTTGGCCTGGCTGCTGATCTCGAAATCCGAGCCTCTGTCTGATGGAAATTCACCGGCCTGTTGCAACATCCCCGCACCGCCGTGGACACGCGTGATTACTTTGAGCACCAGATATACCAGCGCCTGATGCATGGACTGGCGCGCCACCAAAGCGACCGTGGGCGCAAGCATGTTCACCTCGTGCGGCGGGATATCATATTCCAAACTGAGCGCTCCCTTGGGCAGCACCAGATGGTGCAGAAAATTGAACTGGCGTGAGAACGCCTCGGCCTCGGACAAGTCAGCCAGCTTTATGCCCGGTATCTCCGCTACCTTTTGTATCAGCGGGGTGGTGGGCACGCCTGACAGAAAGATCGCATCCGCCGCCCCTCGCCGTAGAGCATCCGCAGCTTCTTCATCTCCGATCTCCAGCAGCCTGCTGTTCTTTTCCGTTACGCCTGCCGCTTCCAGCAGCATGCCTGACAGGATGCGACTGCCGCTTCCGGTTCTACCCACCGCGATGCGCTTACCCTTCAGTCCGGATAAGGTCTCAACTTTGCTTTTCACACGATGGAATATCCACAGCGGCTCATAATACAGACTGCCCAACGAGGCCAGTCCTGCAGTAGACTCCAATCGCGCCACTCCTCCGGGTATGAAGGCCATGTCCACACCAGCGTCCTTGTTGCGCAGCATAGCCAGGCTTTGCGCCGGGCCCTCTGATTCCCTTATCTCGAGTGTCACACCATCCTGTTCGAGCAGTACGCCATACAGACTTGCATAGGCCAGATAATTGCCATCCTGCTTGCTTATCGAAACGACAATTTTTTTCGGTGGCGCGGGATCTATCAGCCAATACCCGGCGATGGCGATGAGCAACAATGCCACCAGATACGGCAACAACGCTTTGAAAGCCTCAAGCGGCAATGAAACGTGCAGGTCTTCCAGCTTTTCGCTGACATGATGAAACTTTGATTTTTCGGACACGTTCAGCCTTTCACAAGCATATCCGGCAAGCTTGCCG
>QJWF01000164.1 GCA_003235435.1 Nitrosomonadales bacterium | reverse complement strand
AAACCAGGAATCGCGGCGAGAAGTAATAATCCGCAATGATAGAAGGAGGAGGCTAGCCTCCTCCTTTTTTATTTGGGAGATTGAGAATCTCAGGGATGATCCGCTTAAATTTCCCCTTCTCAGGGCGAGTCTATGCGGATCCTTCTTTAAATGAATCAGTTGCAAGGCAAGAAAATAATCACAGGAGTAGTCGATGAACGAACCGGCAAAAAAACAAAATACAGAAGTTGTTGGTTTGACCAGCCTGTACCATGAACAAGCGGAGTGGAAGGTCAACAGCGGTGAAAGTACTGTGCATGCGAAACGCATGACGGGAAGATTCCGTACGCTTAAATATATTACCGAGTCATTTTGGCTGATTTTCTTTTTCGGGGCTTATATGCGCTGGGAAGGAAAACAGGCGATATTGTTTGATATCAACAACCGTCAGTTCCATTTCTTTGATCTCACAATTCTTCCCCAGGACATCTGGATGGTATCGTTGCTGCTGTTGTTGTTGGCGATGACCTTGTTCGCGGTTACATCGGTCGCATCGCGGGTATTCTGCGGATATTTCTGTTTTCAGACTTCATGGGTTGATCTGTTTACCTGGGTCGAAGAAAAAATCGAAGGAAGTCCCAATGCGCGCCATAAACTGGATGCCGCCCCCTGGACAAGCGAGAAAATTCGCAAGAAAGTCATCAAACATGCTATCTGGATGGCAATCGCGCTGTTTACCGGAATAAGTTTCACCATCTGGTTCGAAGATGCATACCAGTATTGGCGGGATCTGCTGAGCTTCAACCTGTCATTGCTGGAATGGTCGGTACTGATCGCATTTTTTCTGGGTACGTATTATCTTGCCGGGTTTATGCGCGAGCAGGTCTGCATGTGGTTGTGTCCCTATGCCCGCATCCAGTCAGTGATGGCCGATTCGCAGACGATACTGCCGGCCTATGATATTAAGCGCGGTGAACCGCGCGGCAGGTTGCATCGTCATGGCGGCGGGCAAGCCGACACTGTCAAAGGTGATTGCATCGATTGTTTTCAGTGCGTGCAAGTGTGCCCAACCGGGGTGGATATTCGGGATGGGCATCAGCTCGGTTGCATCACCTGCGGCTTGTGCATAGATGCCTGCGATTCCGTGATGGACAAGATCGGCCGCCCACGTGGACTGATTCGCTATGCATCTCTCGAGGAACTGGAAGGTCGTCCGGTACATAAACTGTACCAGCATCCGCGGACCTGGGTGTATGTGACGATCATATTGCTTTCACTGGGTGGCATACTCTATGGCTTAACGCACCTTGGGTCGCTTACTTTGAGAGTAGCCCCGGAACGGCAGCCATTGTTTGTGCGCATGAGCGACGGTTCCATACAGAACAAATACACATTCAAGGTGCTTAACAAGACCGGAGAGGACCTTCATGTGTCCGTAAGGGCTGAAGGCGGGGTGCAAGGGCAGACGTTGATCGGAGCCGAAGAACCTCATTTGGTCACACACGGCAGAGCTGCTTCGTTTACCATTTTTGTCAGGGCACCCGAAGAAAACATACTTAAGGAAGTTACTGGTATCGAGTTCTATGTAACGAACACTAAAGACCCGTCTATGGAGGCGGAATACACCACCAAGTTTACCGGCCCCGAACGTTGATTCGTTATTTAAGATTTGGAAGGTAGAGCATGATTTCACAAAAAAACAAACAGGGATGGCGCAATCCATGGTTGCTGGGCTTGCTGGTAATTGTACTGGCAGGCGTGTTGATCAATGGGCGCATGTTGTGGAATGTGCTGCATCATCCCACCCGCGTCTTGGACGAACACTACAACGTCAAGGCTCACAATCAATACGATGCGAAATGGCTGCAACAGCAGGCCGAACGGTCCACCCTGGGGTGGCAGGCGAGGATACATTCGCCGCATCAATTGGAAAACGACAGCCAGGCTATGCCCAGTGCGGTGCGTTTTATTTTGTTGGCCAGTCCAGCAGTAATGAAACTTGAATTGAGTGACAATAATGGACAGCCGATACAAGGCGGAAAAGTGGAGGTCAACGCACAATGGCCCGGAGATCCTACGTTCGATTTCAAGGGTACCCTTTATGAGGCTGCACCGGGACATTACCAGGGCAGCATGAAATTCCCCCGGGCAGGCAACTGGGATCTCCTGATCAGGGCAGAACAAGATGGTCGGCAGTTTGATATGGAACAAAAGGTCTTTGTTTCCATCCCGAAATAACCACAGAGACATCCTGGATGAATCAGAGTGAAGCAAGCCACCTCGCTCATGCGGGGTGTTTCCATTGCGGCTTGCCGATTCCTGGAGATGCTGATTACCATAGCAGCCTTGAAGGCAAGAAGCGGGAATTCTGCTGTTTCGCCTGCCAATCGGTATGCGAGGCGATATATGATGCAGGCCTGCAAGGCTATTACCAGCGCACCCCGCAGGGTACGCTGCTTGCACCGCCGCCAACCCCTCCGAAAGACATCGAGATGTACGATCTGGACGAAGTGCAGCAGGACTTCGTCAATCGCAAGGGAGATCTGAGCGAAGCTCATCTGCTGGTCGAAGGCATACATTGCGCCGCCTGTGTGTGGCTCATAGAGCGCGGCATGATGCGCATACCCGGTGTGTTGACAGCCAACGTCAATCTGGCGGGAAAACGCCTGCACCTGCGCTGGGATAACCAGCGTGTAAAATTGTCTTTTCTGATCAACCGCTTGTCACAGATTGGATATTCCGGCGTTCCTTACGACCCGGAAGTGGCCGAGGGTTCGATGAAGAAGGCCAATCGGGCCATGCTGTTCCGGCTGTTCTTTGCCGGTTTTGCCATGATGAATCTCAACCTGATAGCCATTGCACTTTACAGTGGCGCCGACAGGGGGGAGTTCGTGGGTTTCTTTCAATGGATGGCCTTGGCGCTGGCGACGCCGACCCTGCTGTATTCCGGTTATCCTTTCTACAAGGGAGCATGGAGCGGGTTGCGCAACGCGCGTTTGACCATGGATCTGCCCATCGCCATCGGGTTGTCGGTCACTTATGGATACTCGCTGTATGTGACGCTGGGTGGTGCAGGTGTCGTGTATTACGATACGGTGACTAACCTGACTTTCGTAATACTGATCGGACGCTATCTGGAGGGAATGTTCCGCCACCAGGCGGTGGCTGCGACAAATCGCCTTATGGATATGCAACCGCGCGTCGCGACGGTGCTGCGACAAGGCGAAGAAAAAATGATATCAGTTCGTGCCGTTCAGGTTGGAGACCGGGTGATGGTCAAGCCTGGCAGCAAGGTCCCAATGGACGGATTGGTTCGCGAGGGCCATAGCTCGGTCGATGAGTCGATGCTGAGCGGTGAGTCGGTGCCAGTCAAAAAACAACCAGGTGACCGGGTTGCAGCCGGCACCATGAACGGCAACGGCGCCCTGGTGGTGGAAGTTCAGGCTTCGTCTCAAGACTCCACGTTGTCCAGGATCATTCGTCTGGTAGAAGAGGCACAATCATCAAAAGCTCCGATCCAGCGCATCTCCGACAGCATCGTACCGTGGTTTGTATTGGCCACTCTGGTTTGCGCAAGCATTACTTTCTATGCATGGTCTGAAGATTTCGAGCTGGCTTTGATGGCGGCTACCTCAGTACTGATTATTACATGTCCGTGCGCGCTGGGCATGGCCACCCCGATGTCGATCGCTGTTGCGTCCGGTCTGGGTGCAAAACACGGCATTCTGGTGAAAAATGGCGTGGTGCTGGAGACCTTGTCCAAGGTGAAGCATTTTGTGTTTGACAAGACGGGTACCTTGACGGAGGGCCGGATGCATGTTGAGAACATGATCGTTGCATCCGGGGAGGATGAGGCGGGCTTACTGGCTTTGGCTGCGGGCGTGGAGCGTTATTCAGAGCACAGTGTCGCGCGTGCCATCGTTGGAGAAGCTGACGCCCGCCAGCTGTATTACCGAAATTCAGCGGTGCAGGGATTCCATGCCACGGCAGGCTCAGGCGTGGAGGCCGAAACAGCGGGCAAGCGTGTACTGCTGGGTACGGCCGAGTGGCTGAAGAAAAACAACACTGCAATGCATGATAGCTTGTTGCAACGTCAGGGAGATTTGGAAGACCATGCCAGAACTTGCGTGCATCTGGCCGTAGATGGGCAGCATGTCGCAGTGCTGGTGCTGGCCGACAAGTTGCGTGATGATGCACAGGGCTTGGTGAATACTTTGCGCGAGGCCGGCATCGGCATGACCCTGTTGAGCGGAGATCGCTGGCCGGTTGCCGAAGCGATAGCGCGCCAATTGGGAGGCATGGAGGTCATCGCAGAAGTTCTTCCGCAAGACAAGGACAAGGTAATCCAGCAGCTTCAGCAACACGGTGAATACGTGGCAATGGTCGGGGACGGTGTCAATGACGCACCTGCACTGATTCGTGCCGACGTAGGTATCGCTCTGGGGTCCGGAACAGACGTCTCGGTCGAATGTGCCGACATCGTGCTGATGAAAAACGAACTGGACAAGGTGCGTTTGGCGACACTATTGTCCAGGCGCACATTGCGTACCATCAAACAGAATATTGGTCTGTCGTTCGTTTATAACAGTATCATGGTGCCATTGGCGATGATGGCGCATGTAACACCGCTGGTGGCCGCAATCACCATGCCAATCAGTTCGCTCTTGGTGATCGGTAATGCCGCGCGTATTCGTAACCTTTTTAAGGAATAGCTACCATGGAGGTGATTTACAGTCTGATTCCGGGGATGACGTTCTTTGGCCTGGTGTTTGTCGTTATTCTTATCTGGGCGGTGAGGAAGGGCCAGTACGAAGATATGGAAGGCAACGCAAGCCGTATCCTGCTGGACGACGACGAGGACTCGATGCTGATTAGTCAGCCCAAAGAAGAAGTGGAGACGGAAAAGGATCCAGGCACGCCCGAGAAATGAGCAGTTATTTCAAAATTTCGCCATCCACAAGCAATGGCGCTCTTAAATTCTCAAAATCCTTAGGTGAAAGATACTGCAACAGCGGCTTTTCTTTTCCGCTAAGCACGAGATCCAGGCCATGCTGGGGGAATAGCCAATGGATGACTTCGGAGTTTTTTTCACGGATACGCTGAGCAGGTTCACCGAAACGTTTTATGATGACGTCCTCTTCCAAACGCACGCCTGGCAAATAAGTAAAGCTGGAGATCGGGGAGTTGCGCACGCGGGTCAAATCGTCGTATGACAGCGTGATGCGCTTGCCGCTGGGAGTGTTGTTAATGCGCAAGCCGCGCTGGTACATACCTTGCAAATCTTCGGCAGGAATAGCGATGTTCATGACGATTTTTGCTTTCAGGCCATTGAAATTCACCTCTTCGACAAATGCCTCGACGCCCAGTTTTCCACTTGTGGGCTTGAATAAACTGATTTCGATTTCAGTATCAGTGTGTCCCTTGAAAACTGTAGCAGCCTGATTGAGAGTTGTTTTTCCAAGCG
>QJWF01000219.1 GCA_003235435.1 Nitrosomonadales bacterium | reverse complement strand
AACCGTGAGCCCATCATAAGCAAGGAGAAAACGATGTTCAACAAGAAGCCAAACAAACCGCAAACCCAGATCGATTCTCTGATTGGTGCAAATACGATCATCGGGGGCGACCTGAATTTTAGCGGCGGCTTGCGCATAGATGGCCAAGTGAACGGCAACGTCATCGCTACACCGGATAAACCGAGCACACTTGTTTTAAGTGAACATGCCAAGGTGAACGGCGAAGTCAGCGTTACGCACCTGGTGATCAACGGATCGATCAACGGATCGGTGTCGGCAAGCGATTATCTGGAACTACAGAGCAAAGCAAAGGTCACAGGTGACGTGCATTACAAGACCATGGAAATCCAACTGGGTGCGATTGTCGACGGACGACTGTTCCACGACAGCCCAGAAGCAGAAGAGAAAGTGCTGGCGTTTAAATCGAGCTCCGGCAATGGCGAGTAAATCCAAAGGAGAGCAGAATGAATGCAATAACCGAAGTGCAGGATCCGCTGTTGTTTACCGACAGCGCAGCAAACAAAGTCAAGGAATTGATCACTGAAGAAGGTAACGCCGAACTGAAGCTGCGCGTGTTCGTCAGCGGGGGCGGTTGTTCCGGGTTTCAGTATGGTTTCACTTTCGATGAAGTGACCAACGAAGATGACACCGTTCTGAACAAGAACGGTGTGCAACTTTTAATCGATCCAATGAGCTTCCAGTATCTGGTCGGCGCTGAAATCGATTATCAGGAAGGCATCGAAGGCGCTCAGTTTGTTATCAAAAACCCCAATGCAACGACAACCTGCGGTTGCGGTTCCTCGTTTTCAGTTTAGCTATATTGTTTGGATTGGACACTGCCGGGCGTAAAGCGCCCGGCATTTTTTTGCACATATGCAGAGATGCGATTAGATCATTGAATGATGAACAGATAAGCGATCAGCAAATTCATTATGGCACCCTATTGATTCTGTAGCCCGCAATGGTTTCAATTGGTTTTAATCTTTTGAAGATCGGCGCGTCAAGCATTACGGTGGATCACGCCAAGAATGCAGGGATGTGCGGCGCCGGTGACCTGTGGCAGGTTGGCCGGTTTGCCGTGCAGGGTTTGTTGCGCAATCCAGGCGAAAGCAATGGCTTCCATGTAATCACTGTCTATGCCGAGTGCGCCGGTTGATTCCACTATGCAATAAGGCAACAGGTCTGCGAGTCGGTTGCACAAAACCTTGTTATGCGCTCCGCCACCGCACAGGTAGATTTCCTGCGCGGCTGCGCAATGAACCCCGATCGATTGCGCAATTGTCTGGCAGGTTAGTTCAAGCAGTGTAGCCTGCACGTCTTCCGGCTTTTCCGCGCCCGTCAGTTTTTCTTCCAGCCAAGTCATGTTGAACAGGTCGCGTCCGGTACTCTTGGGGGGTGGAAGCGCGAAGTACGGTTCATCGAGCATTTGCTTCAGCAAAGCAGGCAGTACCATGCCGGACGCGGCCCATGATCCGTTATCATCATAGGGCTCGCCTGTACGACGCGCGCACCAAGTATCCATCAGCAGGTTACCCGGGCCGCAATCGAAACCGGTAGTGGCCTGGTGCGGAGACAGATCAGTCAGATTGCTTATGCCGCCGATGTTGACAATCACGCGGTGAATGCGGGGATGGCGCAACACCTTGTCATGAAACGCAGGAACCAGTGGAGCGCCTTGCCCCCCGGCTGCGATGTCGCTGTTGCGGAAATCGCCAACAACAGTAATACCGGTCAACTCAGCCAATAATGCGGCATTCCCGATTTGCAGCGAGTATCCATGCTCAGGGCAGTGCCGGATGGTTTGCCCGTGGCAGGCAATGGCATTGATATGATTGTTGCTGGATTTTGACTGGTTCAGCAGGCTATCGACCGCATCCGCATATAGTCTTGCCAGCTTGTTCCCGATGATTTGGGCATGATGCAATTCATTTGATGCAGGAAGATGCAATGCAAGCAGATCATTTTTTAGCGTGCCATCAAATGGTAGGTAATATTTTGCGAGCAACACCGGCTTGCTACCGCTCAAATCGACAAGGACGGCATCAATGCCGTCCAGGCTGGTGCCGGACATCAGACCTACATACAGTTCCGGCGGATGATGCACTGCCTGACTAGTCGAGTTTGGCGAGGTTGGTATTGCGCAACAGATTCAGGCGCGATACGAAATCGTCCGCGACAACTCGAAAAGCTTCGTAGTAAGCACTGCTGATGGGTTTTGCATCCGGCAATTCAACACGCATCGGATTATGCTGCTGGCCGTAAATTTTGAATTCATAGTGCAGATGCGGACCTGTTGCGAGCCCGGTCATGCCTACATATCCTATCACTTCGCCTTGTGCGACCCGTTGGCCTTTGTGCAAATTCTGGGCAAAGCGGGATAAGTGGCCATAGACGGTGTTGTATTTGCCTTGATGATTGAGTCTGATGACATTGCCATATCCCCCATCCCTGCCAATATAAGTGACGACACCGTCGGCAGTCGACTTAACCTTCGTTCCGAAAGGCGCGGCAAAATCCACACCTTTGTGGGACCGCCATTTGTTCAATATTGGATGGTAACGCGAATTGCTGAAACCTGAGCTTACGCGTGAGTATTCGATGGGAGAACGCAGGAAAGCCTTGCGGACGCTCTTACCTTCCGGGGTGTAGTAATCGCCTTGCTGGTCACCTTCCTGGAAATAGATGGCCCGATACGCATGGCCTTGGTTGATGAATTCGGCGGACAGTATCCGGCCGGTGTTCATCAATGCGCCGTTGTGGTAATTCATCTCATATACGGCTGTGAACTTGTCGCCAACCCTGAGATCGTGATGGAAGTCGATATCGCCGCTGAAAAGCTCATATAACTGATTGGCGGCGGCTTCAGGCAGTCCGGCAGCGTCCGCGGCAGCATATAGGTTTGTCTTGATCTCCCCGGTACGGACAAACAGACGCTTTTCAAACTGTGCAGGCAGAGTAATGATTTTGAAAGTGTCGTTTTGCTTGTTGATCAGGATTTGCTCGTCGTTATTGCTGAGATAAAGCAAAGAGATCAATCCCCCTGTTGCGGATGTCTCGGCCTGTATCTCCTTGCCAACAGCCAATTTGCGCAACGACTCGGTTTCAGGGGCGGTACGAAGATAGTTGCTTGCGTCCTGATCATCGATATTCAGGCGATTCAGCAGTTCGGCCACGGTATCGCCACGCTGAACACGTTCACTGTGCCAGAAACTGGAATCAGCGTACTCATCATTGACGTTTGGCAATACGATATCTTCAATCGCCACCTGGGCAGATGGCAAGCCAAGATCACTTTGAGGGACCAGACCGAATGCGGTGAGCACTCCCAACAAAGGCAGTGTGGACAGGGTTACGAACCAGCGCAACTTTCTTTTCCGTTCTTGGCTGAGCGGGTTTTGGGTTAACATTCGCTTCTCCTTGAGTTGCTTTGTACCAGCAACGTGTTGTTTTTTTGATTGAAGTGCATTTTACCAGAAACATGCAATACCCAATACATGGCTGATGTGTGGTAAATCCAGGCCGATGAATGGTCTACAAGAATGACTGGGCAGCAACATGTACGGAAACTGTTATTTCCGTAATTGAATTGATGATGGCTATGGCTGGAATGAAAAACCCGAAGAAATCGCATTCAGAGGCTCTCGCGCAGATCAAGCGCGGCACCCACGAATTGCTGCTGGAAGACGAGCTGAAACAAAAGTTGTCTCAGGACCGTCCGTTGCGGGTCAAGGCGGGTTTCGATCCGACTGCGCCGGACCTGCATCTCGGACATACCGTGTTGTTAAACAAAATGCGCCAGTTGCAGGATCTCGGACACCATGCATTGTTCTTGATCGGCGACTTTACCGGCATGATCGGTGATCCGAGCGGCAAGAATGCCACCCGCCCTCCGTTATCGCGCGAACAGGTGCTGGAAAACGCCCAATCCTACCGCGACCAAGTGTTCAGAGTGCTCGACCCAAAAAGGACCGAGATCGTGTTCAACTCAACCTGGATGGATAAATTCAGCGCTGTAGATCTGATTCGCCTTGCGGCAACCCATACCGTGGCCCAGATGCTCGAACGAGATGACTTTTCAAAACGCTACAAGGGCAACCAGCCGATTGCGATCCACGAATTCGTCTATCCGCTTGTACAGGGCTATGATTCTGTTGCCCTCAAGGCGGACATCGAGTTGGGCGGCACAGACCAGAAATTCAATCTGCTGATGGGGCGCGAACTGCAAAAGCAATTCGGGCAGCCTGCCCAATGCGTGATCACCATGCCGCTGCTGGAAGGTACTGACGGCGTCAGCAAAATGTCGAAGTCACTGGGCAACTATATCGGCATCAATGAGGAGCCGCAGCAGATTTTCGGCAAACTGATGTCGATTTCAGATGACCTGATGTGGCGTTATCTCGAGCTGCTCTCCTTTGAGAGTCTCGCCACAATCAGCGGATGGCGTGAAGAGGTTGCACAAGGACGTAATCCGCGCGATATAAAGGTGCTACTGGCGCAAGAGATCGTAACGCGCTTCCACTCCAAACAATCTGCCATTGATGCGCTGGCTGAATTCGAGGCGCGCTTCAAGCAAGGCGCACTGCCAGAGGATATGCCTGAAGCCACCGTAACAAGTTCCGATGGCCGCATCGGCATCGCCCAGATGCTTAAACAGGCCGGTCTGGTCGCCAGCACTTCGGAGGCCATGCGTATGATAGCTCAAGGCGGTGTCAAGCTCGACGGAAATAAAGTCGATGACAGTTCCCTGCAAATCAAGGTCGGAGCGGTCGTTGTCGCGCAGGTCGGCAAGCGCAGATTTTCCAGAATAACAATTAGTTAGATTATTGTTGTGGGCATTAGGGTGTTTTGTTAGAATTACGCCCTCAATTTTTCAGTTGAAGGTAGTTAGTTCATGACAACAGTACGTGTAAAAGAGAATGAGCCGTTCGAAGTAGCGATGCGTCGCTTCAAGCGCTCGGTGGAAAAAACCGGGTTGTTGACCGACCTGCGCGCACGCGAGTTCTACGAAAAACCGACCGCAGAGCGTAAGCGCAAGATGGCTGCTGCCGTGAAGCGCCACTACAAGCGCCTGATGAGCCAGGTTCTCCCACCCAAACTCTATTGATTGACCTGTCGCGTCTGCTCTGGGCGCAACGGCCGGTTTCAATATGAGCCTCAAGCAGCGAATCACTGATGACATGAAAGCCGCGATGCGTGCCAAGGAAACGGCGCGCCTAGGGGCAATTCGCCTGTTGCTTGCCGCGATGAAGCAGCGTGAGGTTGATGAGCGTATCGAATTGTCGGACACTGACGTGGTCGCCATCATAGAAAAGATGAACAAGCAGCGGCGCGATTCCATTAGTCAATATGAAGCGGCGGGACGACACGATTTGGCGGATATCGAGAAATTCGAGATGAGCGTGCTTGCTGCTTACATGCCGCAGCAACTCAACGAAGAAGAAATAAAAAA
>QJWF01000045.1 GCA_003235435.1 Nitrosomonadales bacterium | reverse complement strand
AGACTGCCAATTCCACACTCAAGAACTAATTTGGCGTGGCCAGAAACTGCTATTAATCGTCGACCACGTAGACGGTAACAACCTAGATAACCGTCCCGAAAAACTTCGTTATCTTTGCCCGAACTGCAACCAGCAGCTCGACACACATGGTGGGAAAAATCGCGATCGAGTTGTAAAAGCGGTTGAGGGTTTGTTCGAGCTGCGTTTAAAGGAAGGCGAACAATACGGCACACAGATAATTGCCAAGGTGGGGAAATCTAGCTGGTCAGGTGCAAAGTAAACAAAATGTGTCCTCATCACGATTAACAATAATAGGGGACAGAACACGGTTTCTACAATTTATAAATCAAACTCCGCTCTGAGTTTGCGGAGCGGCGATTGGCAAATTCGCGCATAATTATTAAGTGTTCTATTTCGGGCGTGGCGGCAAACTTTTACCTCGCCCCTTTCATGGAAGGTCGATGCCATGCAAAAAACGGTTTGCCGCAAAGCGGCGTTGTTAATCCGGAAAGCGATCGTGCTGAGCTTACTGCCCCTTGCGCTGATCGCTGCAAAACCCTCGTTCGCGGATTATTTTGGCGTCGAGCCCTCCCGGGAAGAGATCCAGCAGGAGATGAAGCTGGTCAAGATGCTGCTGGACAATTCCCCGCTCACCGGACGCACGGCCCAGAATGAGCAGGAGCACCTGATACAGCCGATGGAACTGGCGCGCACCCTTTATGACAGGGCAGTCGATGCCTACAACGGAGGCAACATGGTGTGGGCCGATGTGTTTCTGGGCGAAGCATTGAGCGTGATAGAAGATGCGGTGCACCTTTCTTCCGATCCGCTCCAGGTGGAAACGAAGCAGCGGCAGCAGTACGCCGAGCAGATGGATGACGTGCGGGCCTTCGATGCCACCTATCAGGATGTCCGCAAGGGCCTGCCGGCGAAAGAAGCAACGAAATACGACGCGGCGATCGAGCCCACATTCGGCCTGATCAACCATGCCCAGAAGCTG
Organism: Nitrosomonadales bacterium; assembly: GCA_003235435.1. Classification (GTDB taxonomy): domain Bacteria; phylum Pseudomonadota; class Gammaproteobacteria; order Burkholderiales; family Gallionellaceae; genus Gallionella. The sequence continues at coordinate 4,463 of QJWF01000045.1, read as the reverse complement.
GTTGCCGACGGCAAGTATGTCGAAGGCTCCGAGCAGTTGAAAAAAGTGCATACCATCTATGTTTCGGTTCTCAACGAATTGCTTGCATCGAAATCCTTCGTGTACGACCATGTGTTCAACACGCCGGCCGAGGAACTCGAATACGAGATGTCGCGCTACCACAGTTACGAGGAACTGATACCGCTCGCCATCGAACAATTGAAGCCGGACGAAAACCTGATCAAGCTGAGCGATCGTTTTGTCCAGGATGCAGTCAAGGCGCACGTTGCCGCCGAAAAGCAGGAGGCAGCCGGAGACCACACAGCCGCGATCAAGACACTACAGGATGCGACGAAACGCCTCCAGTCTGCCCTGCGCACCCTGGGCTTGAACGCGCCCGAGTGAAATACAGGCTATTGTGTCTTCAATGAAGCGCATGAATGAAAGCGAGCGCAATGACGACAAATAATGCATCGCAGTTTTTCGTGGCTGCAGCTGTTTTGGCGCTTGCGCTCTCGGGCTGTGGGGGTGGCAGCAGCACAGCTGACAATAGTTTGGGCCAAGGCGCTACCGGGCAGACTTTGACATTATCCGGCTTTGCCGGTGTATCCAGCATCCCCGGTCTGACATACAGCGCGACACTCAGCAACGTCAGCACCAATGGATCAACGACAAGCTACTTGAGAATCTGGACGACAGTTGACAATACCGGGCTTGCCAGCCTGATCTATCAAGTCTCAAGTACCGAGGTGACGCTGAATTTCGATGTGACGGCAGATGCCAGTGTCGCATCCCCCGTTTGGTACTATGCCGCAACAACGCTGACGAATCTCGGTTTTTGCCACGTAAGCGGGACGACCAATGTCAATTCCCTGCCTGACTGTTCCACGTTGAATATCACGGTCAATCGGGCTGCAGGCACGATTACATTCATATCCAGCCCGGCAATAAGTTACACCAACAGCACGCCTGCAAGCACAACCGGAACGCTGACTGGATCGTTGACTTTTCCACCGTTCTAAACTGAAATCAAGGGGTCCAGGCCCGAAATCTTTTTTTAATGACTAATTCACTTGGGGACAGAACTCAATTAATTTAGCGATATGAATCGGGTTTCCCTCATTTCATCCATTGTTCGCAAGGAGGAGCCATGAGCATAAGGTTTCGCATCACCGAACTATCGCCCGCGGAAGCGTCGTTTTTGAAATGGCAGTACGGGTTTGAAGAGGAGGACGCGCCGTTCGAACGGGCGTTGTGGCATGCCATCCAGCGTGCCTGGGAGGCCGATACCGCCTCAGGCGAAGACACGGGCTATCTCGAACGCCTCGGTAGCAGCGGCGCTTTCCCCGAGGAAGTGGCGTTGTACCTGCAATTCAAGTCCGAAGACAGCGACGAAGCCTGGAACGAATTGATTCGCCGTGCCGACCTGGCTGATCGCCGCACCACCAAGGTCCATACCGCGGTCAATCGCCGGCGTCGCCATTAACGAAAGGGAGCCGGAGAAACCTGCTTTTAACAACAATAATGGATAACCGTCCTGTCTCGGGCAATTCCCTCGTTCTTTCCTACCTCGGATTAAGAAAGGCCATCGGCATCATTGGAACCTCGCTCCCTTTTGTCCTGGCATTTGGCAAGATGCTTATTGAAAGTCCGGGAATAGAGAGTTCGATCAGCGAGTACTACTACACCGACATGCGAGATGTCTTCGTGGGCAGCCTTTGTGCCATAGCGGTATTCCTGATGTCGTACAGGGGTTACGATCGCAAAGATGACATCGCGGGAGATCTCGCGTGTGTCTTTGCGATCGGAGTCGCACTTTTTCCCACCACACCCGCGGTGAATACGTCGTCTCAAGCCGCACTGACAGGAACAATTCACATCATATGCGCCTTCTCCTTTTTTCTGACGCTCGCATATTTTTCGCTTGTTCTTTTTCGCAAAACAGATCCAGACAAGACGCCGTCCCAGCGCAAGATGCAGCGCAACAGGGTGTACACGGTCTGCGGATATACCATTCTGGCTTCAATTGCGATGATCGCCATACTTGCACTGATCCCAAGCGAAAATCCTGTCATGAAACTCGACCCGTTTTTCTGGCTCGAGTCACTTGCCGTCGTAGCATTTGGAATATCGTGGCTCACCAAGGGCCAGGCAATACTCAAAGACGAAACCTGACCCGCAGGAATAATATCTGGCAGCCCCCAATCGGAAATAGAGAATTAAAAGAAGGAAAGTCAAGGAGTTAAAGGAGCCCAGCTTGAATAGTCCTTTGGAACAAAGGATCGAACCGACTGGCGCATTCAGAACAATAACAATCGGAGTACCACATCAATGAGAACACCGATCGCATTCCTGTTGACCGTCATTTTCTGCCACGCCGCCTACGCCGAGGAACTGTTCGGGACCGTGGAAGCATTGTCCGGCAATGCCTCAGTCGCTGATATCACAGGGACAACAGCCAGCATTCACAAAGGGCAGCAGATCTTCCAGGGACAGACGCTGAGCACTTCGCCGGACAGCGAGGTGCATATCGCGACGGTGGACGGCGGCTTTATCGCATTGCGCGAGAACACTGTCTTTCGCGTGGACGAATACCAGGCCAGTGGTGATGATTCTGCCGACAAGATATTCATGTCCCTGCTAAAGGGTGCGATGCGCTCCATCACCGGCTGGATCGGCACGCACAACAAGAGCGCCTACCGCATAACGACTCCCTCCGCCACCATCGGCATAAGGGGGACCGACCACGAGACTATGGTAATCCTTGATGAAGGCGGTGATGAGCCGGGCACCTATGACACCGTCAGCGAAGGCGCAACGCTGCTGAGAACACCGCAAGGTGAAACGGAGGTACGACCCGGCAAATTCGCCTTTGCCCCGCGCAACCGGTTGGCGCCGCCGCACTACCTGGCAAGTCATCCCGGGTTCTGGGCGATGCGCAAGCTCAGGATCGAGCAACGCATCCAGCAACGCAAGATGTTCCTGCGCAGGCACCGTGACCAGATGCGCATCGACATGCGCAGGAAGCGGTTGAAGCAGCGGCAGCAGAATTTCCACGATCGCCCCATGCAGCGCCGTGATCTCCCACGGAGGGATGGACCGGTTCGCCCCGGCATCAATCGCTGACAGCAGAAACATCGGGTGACAGGCAGCCTCTTCAGTAACAGATGCATCGGACGATCTCATTTTCATCCAGGATCATTCCATAAATCATTCCGGCAAGCGGGGAATTAGGTAACATATATGTCCGTGGACACGGACATTATCCAAATTAGAATGACCGCTTTCTGGAATACCGGAACATGCAAAGAAAAATCGGCTTGATCCTGGCCGGGGGCGGTGCGCGCGCCGCTTACCAGGTCGGCGTATTGAAGGCGATCGCCAACATATTGCCGCGCGCCGCGCCCAGTCCGTTCGCGGTGGTGTGCGGTACATCAGCAGGCGCGATCAACGCTGCCGCCTTGGCGATGAACGCCGGCAATTTTCGCAGCGGCGTCAAGCAACTGCTCAGTTTTTGGAAGGATTTCCACGCCGAGAACATCTACCGCTCCGACCCTGTCGGCGCGTTCAGCAATTCTGCGCTTTGGCTTGCCGGGCTGCTGTTGAGTTTCATGGGGATCGACAAATTGAATCACGTGTCCCTGTTGGACAATTCCCCGTTAAAGCGATTGCTCAAGGAAACGCTTCCGCTGGACAGGATCCAGCAGAGCCTGGATGCCGGGTACCTGCACGCCCTGGGCATCACCGCCTCCGGCTATACATCGGAACAATCGGTGACTTTCTATCAGTCGCGGCCGGATGTTCAGCCCTGGAAACGCGCACAGCGCATCGGTTTGCCGGCAAGGATCGAGATCGACCACTTGCTCGCGTCATCAGCCATCCCCTTCCTTTTTCCGGCGATCCGGATCAACCGCGAATATTTCGGCGACGGTTCAATGCGCCAGATGGCACCGATTAGTTCTGCATTGCATCTGGGAGCCAAGCAGGTTTTGATCATCAGTATGGGCCAAAGCAACCTGGAACCGCCCGCACGAACCAGGGTCACCAATCACCCATCCCTGGCGCAGATCGCCGGCCATACCTTGAACAGCATCTTTCTGGACAGCATGGAGGTTGACCTGGAAAGACTGCGTCGGATCAACCATACCGTGAGCCTGGTGCATGAGGAAAGGCGTTCACAGACCCCTTTGGCTCATGTCGATGTGCTGGTGATCGAACCCAGTCAGCAGGTCGATGCGATCGCCAAGCGTCATGTTGCCAACCTGCCCTGGAGCATCCGCTTCATGCTGCGCGGCGTGGGTGCGATGAGCAGCAGCGGGGCGAACCTGGCAAGTTATCTGCTGTTCGAAAGGGGCTTTTGCCGGGCCTTGATCGAACTGGGATACCGGGATGCGATGAAACGCAGGGAAGAGATACTTGCATTCCTCGACACGGACAAAATGCCCGACGGTGCAGCTTGAGAAAAACAACAAGCGCATGGTCGG